>JAEHDI010001227.1 GCA_016880505.1 Bryobacterales bacterium
CAACTCGATGTTCTCCGGCGCGTGCTGGCGCTCATAGATCTCCGGCCAGTTCTCGGCCCGGCCACCGCGGCGCAGATAGAAAACCAGAGGCTCGTGATTGGGCCAGACGATCTGGCGGGCGAGCTCCTGTTTCTCCCGAGCCCGGCGCTCGAAGCGCGTCTCGGCCCCGGCGGGCAGGCACACAAAACCTGCGATCAGCAAAAGGAGAGCGTTTCTCATGATTCCGTTCCGTCCAGGAACGGATTATATCCGGGTGCCGAGGCGGACTGCCCACGCTTCAGGCGAGCTTGAACTTCCGCAGGTCGATTTTCTTGTCGTCGTATTCACCGAGACCGAGGACGCCGGCAATCTCCACGTGCTCGGGCTGCATTCGGTAGAACGTACTGTCCTTGTCCGACGGCGCCTCCCCGACCGGCTTCATGCCCATCTCTGTGCGTTTCGCGTCGATGACCTTCCAGCCGATCCTGTCCATCGCCACCGGGTCGGTCGCGAAGTACATCGTCTGGTGGTTCCACATGTAGTTCTTCACGTTACCGCCGGGTCCGCCGTGGTACGCACCGAGGACGCCATCCAGGATGTGTAGCACGACACGCTCCCGGATGATCGGGATGTCGACGACCGCGGGAATAAACGTCCCGCAGGTATTCAGGGTGGGCGTGGAGTGGCTCCGGCTTACGTTGTTCACCAGCCCGTGCGACATGTTTTTCAGCGCCAAGGTAATGCCGGCTGACTGGTGATGCTTCAAGACGCCAAGGTTGATCATCTTGTTGACGTCCTTGGTGAGGAACTTCGCCACGTAGGAACGCCGGTGGTGCGGATCGCTCGGGTTCTGCTTCGGCAGAACCACCTGCGTTTCCATGTAGTGGGTCTCGTCGTAACCGTCCATGTCGAGCTGCAGTTCGTGGAAGTTCTCGGTAGCCCATGTCCACCGCACACCCTCGGGCAGCCACTTCTCGAAACCGCCCGTGACAAACATCTTCTTGTAGCGGTCGTAGGCGACGATGTCGCGTGTCTTCACGCCGGCCATCTTCAGCCCCTCGACAATCTCCTGGAAGACTTCGGCGGAAGAGATGACGTGCGGCTGGCCGACCGGGTTGACCTTGATGCCGACCACATCGCCCGGCTGGAAGAAGTGCCGCCACGCTTCTTGCGGGGAAGGAGCGCCGGTCAGCTCCATCACGCCCTTGTGCATCATCTGCCGCACGGGCTCGCGCTGATAACCGGCGGAACTGATGCTGCCTGGATGTTCGACGGCCACAACCCGCCCCCGGAACGGCCCTGGGATGCCAAGCTTGCCCGGGACTGCCTTCGCGCAGCTCGAATACGTCGCCGTCGCCGCCGCGGTCAGGAACGCACGCTGAAGAAACTCCCGTCGTTGATGTGTCACCAGACGACCTCCTCTGAGTA
This sequence comes from Bryobacterales bacterium, assembly GCA_016880505.1. Lineage (GTDB taxonomy): Bacteria > Acidobacteriota > Terriglobia > Bryobacterales > Bryobacteraceae > JAEHDI01. The sequence goes on from JAEHDI010001227.1 coordinate 1,408, forward strand.
TTGGTCTTATTGTACAGTCCGGTGACAGGCTATGGAACTCTAATACGCGGGCACGTTCCTACTCGTCGTCTTTTTCCTTCTGGTCCTTTTCCTTGGACTTTACGCTCACCTTCGGGATCCCGAGGCTTCCGCCGAGATTGCTGAGCTGCTCCAGGTCGATCGGCCCGACGATGTTGACGACTGTCAGCTCCTTCGGCTCCATCGCCAGCACGAGCAGACCCACTACCGCGTCACCCTCTTTTCTTAGGTAAACCCCTGCGTTTTCGCGCTTGCTCTTTGCGTTCACCACCCTGGACCAACCGGAAGAAGAGGACAATTGTGACCGGATCGGAGCGACATCAGCCTCACTATACTCACCCTCCTGGGCGAACTTGAAGCTCCTGACACGGATGGCCTTCAGGCCGCTCACCAGCTTCTTAGCCTCGCCTTCTTCTGTCCTTTTCTCGGACAGGAACTTGCTCGCCGCCTTTAGCATGGCGCCGTCCAGGGTCACGTCGACAGACTCGACTGCCTTTTCCGCCAGCTTTTGAAAGCTCGGCGGGAACTCGATCTCCTGGGCCAGCGCGGTCGAGAGTGCCAGCGCAATGCAAACAACTACGATTTTCATGAGACCTCCCTGATCAATGGGCCGCTGCGGACGGACGCCCTTCGCGGCCAATCTCGAGAACCTTCTCCTGCGCAAACTGGAGCTCGGCGGCAGTGATCCGCAGAGCCAGAACCAGTTGTTCTTTTGCAGCCATGCCCCGCGCCGTCTCGATCCTGTGGCTTTGGTAACGGACTCCGGCGATCATTGCCAGCACCACCGCCGCCACGCATGCCCATCGCAACGCGGCCCCCCCGAAACCCTGGCGGCGATTCCGTCGAGCCCTTGCGCCGGCAGGCCGCCGCGCCGCCTCGGCCAGCAGCCGGTCCGCGAATCCCTCTGGAGGCGAGTGCCTCCGCAGTGCTTGCCGCAGTTCGTCTTCCATGCGTTTCATGACTTCAAATCTCCAAGAGTGCGCGCCGCTTTCTCACGGAGCATGACCAGCGCCCGCTGGAGGTGGCTGCGGACCGTCGAGACCGGCATGTTCAACACCGAGGCGATCTCCGCGGCGTCCAGATCCTCCTGGAAGTGGAGGATGACCACCATCCGGGGTTTCTCCGGCAGTGAAGCGACCAGTTTCCGGAGTTTCCCGGCCAGCATCGGGTCACCGCCTTCAGCCGGCGATCGCGGCTCCGCAACCTCATCGAGTCGCACTTCACGCGCTTCGGGCCGATGCGACCGTCGCCGGGCGCGGTCAATACAACGGTGACTGGTGACCCTTCGGAGCCAGTGAGCGGCATGGGCCGG
>JAEHDI010001228.1 GCA_016880505.1 Bryobacterales bacterium
ATCCCAGAGCGCGATATCGACGGCGCCGCTGCCGCGGTACGGCGAGCCTCCCGCGTAGTAACGCAACCGCGCCGAGTGGACCTCGATATCGAACGGATCCTTTCCCACGAGCTGCGCCTTGACCGCCGGCAGCAGCCCCGGATCGATCCCCGGCCCGATGCCCGCCAGCCCCTGATCTGTGACGATCTCGGTGAACGAACCGCCGCCAACGCGGAAGCTCATCGTTCCGCCCGGGTTCCAAGCCGGCTCGATCGATCCCGCTTCTTTCACTGTCCGCAGCGGAACCACACGAATGTCCGAAATCTTGAGCCGAACCGAGACCTGAACCGCCTGCGCCGCGAGCCTCGCCTGCGCGGCCAGCGGAAGAAGGGAAACCCAAAACTGTCTTCGATTCACTGCGCCTCCGGTGAGAGAAGGTATCATAGTTCCTCCGGGAGGTGATTTCGATGAACCGACGCCACTTCGTCATGAGCTCCGCGGCCGCGGCGGGCACACTGGCCACAAGAGGGCTGGCCAGCCCGAACGACACCATCCGCCTCGCTTGTGTCGGCGTCCGCGGACAGGGCAGAGCGCACATCCAGAACTACGCCAAGATGCCGAATGTCGAAATCGCCGCCCTCTGCGACGTCGACCAGTCCGTCCTCAACCAGCGGCTCCAGGACCTCGAAAAGCTCGGCAAGAAGCGCCCCGCGGTCTATTCCGACTACCGCAAGCTCCTCGAAGACAAATCCATCGACGCCGTCTCCATCGCCACCCCCAACCACTGGCACACGCTTCAGACCATCTGGGCCTGCCAGGCCGGCAAGGACGTCTATTGTGAGAAGCCCTGCTCGCATAACATGTTCGAGTCTCGCCAGATCGTCGAAGCTGCCCGCAAGTACAACCGTATCGTCCAGCACGGAACCAACAGCCGCTCTGGCGTCGCCATCCGCGAAGCGATGGAGCACATCCGCACGGGCCTCATCGGCGACGTCTACATGGCCCGCGGCGTCGTCTTCAAATGGCGCGACACGATCGGCCGCAAGCCCGTGCAGCCCGTTCCCGCCGGCGTCGACTACGACCTCTGGCTCGGCCCCGCGCCGAAGCGCGAGTTCACTCCGAATCGCTTTCACTACACATGGCACTGGTTCTGGGATTACGGCAACGGCGATTTCGGCAACCAGGGCATTCACGAGCTAGACGTCGCGCGGTGGGGCCTTGGCGTCACCTATCCGACGCGTATTTCCGCCATGGGCGGCCACTTCATGTTCGACGACGACCAGGAGACGCCCAACACCCTCGTCGTGAATTTCGAATTCAACTCTGGCGGCAAGAAGAAACTCCTCGTCTTCGAAGTCCGCCACTGGATCAGCAACCGTGAGAGCCGCATCTGCGAGAGCAGGGACATCCGCAAGGACCCGAACACCGTCGGCAACCTCTTCTACGGCTCGAAGGGCTACATCGGCATCGAATGGTACGAGAAGTACTACAGCGTGCTCGGTAAGGAGCAGCAACCGGGTCCGGCGAGGGAGGAAGACGGGAACAATTGGGAGAACTTCATCCAGGCCCTTCGCAGCCGGAAGCTCTCTGACCGAAACGCTCCGATCGAGGAAGGCGCCATCTCTTGCGCGCTGATGCACCTCGGAA
>JAEHDI010000164.1 GCA_016880505.1 Bryobacterales bacterium
AGGGGATCCCGGGGCTCCAAGCCGAACACCAGGCTTTCGGCAAAACGCGCGAGAGCAGCAGTAACCATGGCGCCCACGGCGACCCCGATCAGGAAAGCAGGTGAAATGTGACCCAACACTGTTCCGGCCACACTGGCTCTTGAGGCGCCAAGGGCTGAACGAATGGCCTCCGGCCGCCCGCGGTGAAGAGGCGCGTTAGAACAACACCCGGAGGCCCAACTGCACGATGCGAGGCTCTCGGGCCCATGTGATCCAGCCGAACGTGCTGCCTTCGGCGTCGTTGAACGTTGTGTCGACGCCGCCCCACTGGGTATGGTTGAAAGCGTTCAGCAGGTCGCCTCGGAACTCAATCCGCAACCGCTCGACGGGCCGGAACACCTTGGAGAGCGAGATGTCCCAGTTGTTGATGCCGGGGCCGCGAACGATTCCGCGTCCAGCGGTCCCTTTCACATCCTGTGGAGGAGCGGAGAACGCACCAATGTTGAAGTAGCGGTAGAAGCTGCGATCGCCTCGCGGAAGATTCGGGTCGGCTGAGACGTTCGGCATGTCGGGCTCACCGTCGCGGGCGCTGGTTACGCCATTGTAGACCGTCAGCGCGTTGCCGGACTCGAACGTCGAGATGGAGCTCACGTTCCATCCCCACAGCAGCGCTTTGGCTGCCGGGTGGAGGTTGCTTCCCCAAGGCAACTGGAAGGTGACAGCCGACACGAACCGGTGCGGATGTGAGAAGTCCGCTTCGCCCCGGCCGAGGTTGCGGTGGTAATGCCACGCGCTCCAATCCGGACTGAACGCCTCCGGCATGATCTCGTTGTAATCGGTAACGGTCTTGGAGAACGTATAGTGAGCCAAAACCTGCAAGCCTTTGCTGAGGTTCCGCTGGAACTTGGCGGTCACGCCATTGTAGAAAGAATTGTGCCCGTGCCGGAGTAAGGATACGTCGGCAAAGCGGCCGTTGTTGTTCGGCCGGGCTTCGTTAAAGGCATCCTCGGATTCCCACCCTGTCCGGTACGCCGGCAAGTTGACATCCTCATAATAAGCGAGCTTGGTCCCACGGCCGCCGAGATAGGTTAAGGAAACCATCGTGTTTGCGCCCAGCCCCTTTTGCAGCTCGAACAAATACCTCTGATAGTAAGGAGTGACGTTGGAGTGGCGGTCGTTCACGTTGACGCCAGCCGGATAACCAAAGTAGCCTGTACCCGTCCCTGTACTAACCGGATAGGTGCCGAGCTCGAAGCTCTCCTGCGGGGGGAAGATGTCACCGAAGTGCAGATAGGGGACATCATCATGCACGTCGAACCTCGCATTGCTGTACTCGTCGCCCACGTAGCCGGGCACCGAGCCAAACGCGTTGCCGAGCACGTTGCCGCCTGTGTTGGAGACCCCGGCCATGTAGAAGATGCCGTAGCTGGCGCGCACCACGAGATCCTCTCGCAAGCGGTAAGCCAGGCTGATCCGGGGCGCCAAGTTGTTCTTGTCGGCCGGAACAAAATGTAGTGGGAGCCCTTGCGCCCTACCAGGTATAGCCAGTTGCCAGCCTGGGTAGCCAAAATCCAGCATGGCATTGCCGTAGCGGTTGCCGGAATACAGCGGAATGGGCAGGTCGTATCGCAGCCCCAGGCTGATCGTCAGCTTCGGCGAGACTTGCCACCTATCCTCACCGTAAAAGCCCCAATACGGAACGACGAGGTTCAAGTCCGGATCTCCTCCGGTGAACCGGTAGCGCTGACTGATGTAAGAAGGGAGGCCAAGCAGGAAATCAGCCATGCCGTCACCACCACGGCTTTCGTCCACGCTGCCTGCGCGGGTGAACGTGTTGCCGAACCAGGCGCCGCGGATGTAATCCCAGTCGACTTCCTTTTTCCGGAAGAAGTTGAAACCCATCTTGAACGAGTGGCTCCCCTTGATCAGGCTCACGTTGTCCGAAAACTGAAGGGTCGGATTGGAGGCCATGAAGACTTCCCAGAAACCGATGTCGTTCAAGCCGTCGATACTGATGGCGTGGTACCCGAAGTCCGCTCCCGCGCCCAGATTCTGGAGGTATTTGTTTCGCAGAGTGTCGGGCTGCGCCATGTAGTCGCGCGTTTTCTGGTCAACGCTGAACATCTGGCCCTTGCCCACCGCGAAGATGAACTCGTTGGTGAAGTTCGGCGTGAAGACACGCGCGTAGTTGGCGGTTACCAGGTAGGAGTTATCTTCCAGGTTGGAGGTCAGTTCCGGAATCAAGCCGCCGCTGTTGTTGTCCTTACCCTTGGATCTCGAGAGATTCACATAGAAGTTATCGTTATCACTGAGCCGAAAGTCCACCCGCGCGTCCAGGCGGAAATTCTTCTGACCACGCCCCGCGAACGTGCGATAGTTCCGCAAATCGTCCGGGTTGGACGGATTCTGGTAGCCGTTGGACTGTGGAAAAATCGCCAGCATTTCGCGGGCTTCATTCACGATGGCCGGGCCGGTGGGGCCGCTGATTGCACGCAGATCGTTATTGGGAACCGGCAGCCGCGTGCTTTCGCCGTTCTCGTCGATGACGGTCGAATAAGGGTCGTAGAGGATGTAGTTCGGGTCTCCCGAGAACCGGCGCAGGTAGTCGCTGAAGTCCCCTTCGCGTTCGGCTGAAGTCGGCACGCGATAGATAGCGTTCTCGCCGGCGCGGTTCTCACGGGTCCCCTCGTAATTGATGAAGAAAAAAGCCTTGTCGCGTCCTTTGAAGAGCTTGGGGATCCAGATCGGTCCGCCGACATTGCCGCCGAACTGGTTCCGTTGCAGCAGGCTCTTCTTCTGTCCCGGCTCCATCAGCGCCTTGTCGTAGGCATTCCAGGCGTTCAACCCGCTGTTCTGAAAATAGTCGTACGCGGTACCGTGAAGGTCGTTCGTTCCCCCGCGCGTTGAGACCGTCAGCGTGGAGATGTCACGCCCGTTGGCGGCTGAGAAGCTCGCGACGTCAACCTTGACTTCAGAGACTGCTTCGAGTGATGGCGCGTAGCTCACGCTCCCCACCCAGTTGTCGTTGATGTTGGCGCCGTTCATGTAGAAACCGTTGTCGCCGCCGCCACCGACGACGTAATCCACGCCGCCGATCAGATGGTGGCCGCCGACGGACCAGGTTCCGCCCGAGTTGCCCCGCGGCATGGTGCTGATGTTGGGCGCAAGATTAGCAAACGCGGTGAAGTTTCGGCCTTTGATCGGAAGTGTCTCGACCAGGTTGCGCTCCACGGTCTGGCCGACGGTGCTTTGCTCGGTTTGCAGAAGCGGCGCTCCCGCGCCGGTAACTTCGACTGTCTGGGTGATCTCACCGACCGACAGGGTCAGGTCAATGCGAGCCGTCTGCTGCGTCGAGATCGTCACCGTTTCGGAGACAGTTTTCTGGAATCCTTGTTTTTCCACCGCCACCTGATAGCGGCCGGGTGTCAGGTTGGGGAATGTATAGAGGCCGAGATCGTTCGTCTGCGCACGATAGATCTGGTTGCGGTCGAGATCGGTCAAGGTGACATTGGCCGAGGGAATGACCGCCTGTGAGGCGTCGGTGACGACGCCGGTGATGCTGCTTCGCAACGTGAACTGGGCCCACGCGGCAGTGCAGGCCAGCAGGAACAGCAAGGCCTTGTAGGGGCGCAAGAAATACGTCATGCGAGACCTCCTGAATCGTTTCAATATGCCCTCCTTTTATCACGGATCTGCGGTCGTGTCAAGAAAAACTGCACGGTCCTCACCGGCGTGCGAAAATTTACCGGGAGGCAGATCATGACTCGCGTCACTTGTGCATTGTGGTGTGCTGTACTCACCATCTTTTCTTTTCCCGCACTTGCTCAAACCCGCGCTCGCAAGGCTACACCGGCGACCGGCAAGTGGTGGGAGTCGGCCGCGGCAACCATCCCCATCTTCCTCAGGGACCGGCCGGGGAAGGACACTGTGTTTCCGCTCGTCCCGGCCGCCGCCGCTTCTAAACGCCTGGATGAGATGCGCGCTGCCGGTATCACCGCCATCGAGGTCTACGCGCCAGCGGAGGCGGGTAACAGCTTTCTCGGCCTCGACACCATCAACCGCTACCGCGTCGAGCCGAGGGTCGGCACGATGGGCGACTTCCGGCGCCTGGTAGACCTTGCCCACGCCAAAGGGATGAGGATTATCAACATCGATAACCTCGGATATTCCAGCGTCGAAGCGGTCGATTTCCTGAAAGCGTGTGATGACGTCAAAGCGGGCAGAGACAGCCGGGAGTCAAGATTCTATCTCTGGAGTGACAGCGCGGACGCCCCGCCGCCGGGCCCGGCGGGCAAGGATATGTATTTCATGGTCCGGCCAACCCATTTGCCGGGCGGTGGTCCCGGCAGCCTTTACGACTCGAAGAAGCACGAGTTCTGGCAGTACAGCGACCGCGCCGGCAAGTACTACTGGACGAAATGGGCGGGCGTCGATCTGGCGGGGAAGCCGGTGCGCCTGCCGCAGTACAACTGGGGGAGCCGCGAGTTTCAGGAGGAAGCCGAGAAGATCACCCGCTTTTGGATGAACACCGGGATCGACGGCATGCTCATCGATGCCGTGAACTGGTACGTAGGCTGTAACTGGCGTCTCAACCGCAGGTACATGACGGACGTCATCGCCAGCTACGGCAACAAGTTCAGCCAGCCGGAAGGCGCCGGCGGCTTTCACGAAGATCCGGTTCCGTGGATCACCGAAGGCGGTTGGACGTGCGTACAGGATTACGGACTCGGCATCTTTTGGGAGAAGGGCAGCAACGTCGTCACAAAAGCGATCGAAGGCGGCGACCCGCGCCCGATCGAGCGCGCCCTGCGCGACTATCATGACCGCGTCGTCGAGGCCGGGGGCACGCTCTACTTCAATCCGCCGAAATTCGAAGACGCCCGCAAGTCGCATCTCGCCATGGCCCTCACCACCGCCATAGGCGACCTGGTAGTGCTCGCGGGAGTGATCGACGGCAAGTGGTCGCCGATCCTTCCCGATGCGGAAGAAAGCCGGATTCTGAAGTGGAAGGCCGCGCACCCGGCGATGCACAACTTGAGCCGGAGGCAGGCTCTGCCGGCGGCTGCCGCTGACAAACACTACGCAGTCCTGCGCGTCGCACGCGACGGCGGCGAGCGCATCATCGCCGTCATGAATTTCCAGCCTGAAGCGCAGACCGTGGAAGTCGACCTGAGCGGCGTCGACTTCCAGTCGATGACGGACCTGGAGAACGGCGCCCGCATCGAGCGGCAATCGCCGTGGCGCGTGCAGGCGCCGGCGTATGGATATCGCTTCTTCCAGTTGACCGAGCGGAAGCGTGAACCCGTGCGAACGCTTGTGAAGCCGGCGGCGCGCAATCAGACTGCAGGTTGATCCCGTTTCATCACGCCAAATCTCGAGGGCCCGGCGGTCAGGGCCGCTGGAGCCAGACGCGATATTCGCCGCCCACCTGACCGGCGTCGGCAATCGGTGCTAGCACGAGGCCGACGGGCTTCCTTCCGAGGGCCGCGTTTCCCGTGTAACCGCGAACCGCGTATGCTTGTGAGCCAACCCAGCTCTGTGGCAGCCGATCCGCGGCCTCACGGAGGTCCACTCCGCCCGCATCCGCCGCGGCCAGGCCCGCGATCCAGAGATCGACGTCGCGGTTGAGCCGCTCCTCTGCTGCCAGCACTTGGGGCCCGCGCTGGACCGCGACGTATTCAGGATACGCGGGGCCGCCTGGAATCACCTGTGTTGTGAGGTCCATTTGGATCTTCACCGTGTCCGAGTTGTTCCAGGTCCGGTCGATCTCGAGATAATCTCCGCGCGTGCCGGTCCATGTCTTGCCGACCACAGACACGGCGAAGCTCTTACACCAGGCCGGCACGCGGAGTGACAGCGGGAATCGAGCGGGTTTGGGCATCCTCAGCTCGAGTGCAACCTCACCGTTGGCGGGAAAGCGGGTGGTCGAAACGAGCGTGATCTCACCGCCAGCAAGCCGCAGATGCACGATTCCGGGCACGTACAAGTTGACTGCGATACCTCCCCGCCGCTCGCCCCACGCCGCCGACGGGATGAGCGCGAGACCGCGGGGAAGGCTGGAGGTGCAGCAACTCACCCCGGGCACTCCCTGGCTGACGGCGCCGTACCGTTTCGCTCCGTTAAGCGGCACGAAATAACTGACGAGGCCGCTGGCGGGATGCTGCGCGGCCAAGAGCGCGTTGTAGACACTCCGCTCGATCTGGTCCGCATATTTCGCCTCTCCGGTAAGCCGCAGCAACTGGAGGTTGATCTGCATCCACGTTGTTGTCACGCAGCCCTCGCCGACTCTGCCGTCGGCGCGCAGCATGTAGTCTTCCGGGAAGACCTCGGGCCAGGCGGCCGTGCCGGTGATGTAAAGCTGCTTCGCAACGATGTCGTTCCAGGCGATCAACATCGGCCGCAGAAAAGCCTCCTCGCCGGTCGCGCGGTACAGCTCGAGCAGGCCCACGAAGTTGGACATCATCTCGTACGCTTTGGCGTTGCCGACCTTGTGGACGCTTCCGGTCTTCAGCAGCGTGCTGATGATCTTCGGACCTTTCGGGTCATCCCACGCGCGCACGATGTAACGGCAAAAATCCAGGTACTTGGGATCACCGGTATACCGATACAGCGTCACCATCGGTTCCAGCACGCTCGTGTTCGCCATCCCGACGTGCCAGTCGTTCCGGGCGATGTTGCGCAGCCCCGGACCCTCACCGTAAGTCCGGCACAACAGATCTCCTGTGCGACGGCAGGCCGCCAGCGCAGGCTCGTATCCAGTCCGGCGGTAGTAGTTCAACAGGGCGATCAGGTTGTACTTGTGTGCCCAAACGTCCCACAGTGGCAAGTCCGCGGCAGGTTCCCACGCGGCGTTGCCAAAATCTTTGAAGCGGTCGGGCTCCAGATACGTTCCCAGGTACCCGTCCGGAAGTTGCGTCGCCAGCAGGTCCTTAACGGCGGCATCGAGTTTCTGTTTCAGGGGCTCATCGCCGCTGTACGCCCACGCATTCGTTGCGGCATCGATGAACTTGGCGAGGTGCTCGCCGATCCAGGTCTGCTGGCCTGGACGCTGCCGGTAGCCTTTGAGCAACGGTTCTGTGTCCACACCCTCGTTGAGGCGCTTCCGAATGTTAACGTCGAGCCGGTCTCCGAGGACGCCGTGGATCTCCTGCGCCTCGAATTGTGCAGGTACGTACCGGTCCTCGACGCGGTCAGACACCTTCGCCCGCA
>JAEHDI010001229.1 GCA_016880505.1 Bryobacterales bacterium
TGAGGATACGGCTGGGGAGCGACAACCCGTCACGCAGTTCGTAGTCCCGCACGAACTCCACTTTTTTCAGGAAGATTGACGGGTTCTTCACGAACCGACCCGCTTCCCGGACTGGCAGATTTGAGTCGGGATCGATCCAGAGTTCCCCTTTGAACAGGCCCACGCGCTTCTTCTTCGGAGACAACTGAAAGACATGAACACGGCGTCCTTCGTGCTCGGACATGCCCTTGTACTTGAACTTGTAGTTCTCCTGCGTGATCGCCAGGGACGCCAGCTCGGCGGTTGCCTTCCCGTCCCCGTTACTCACGACCTTGCCATTTCCGTTCGCGTCGCCGTTGGCCCGGTTGTTGCTGGCTTCGGCCTCCGCGGTCAGATACCGCGCGATGACGTCTTTCTTGACCACCTTGTCGCCGAGAAACCGGACGCCGTCGTAAGTGATGCGCCCGAATCGCGTGACGTGGCGCAGGGCGTGGAAGCTGCCCTCTTTCTTGAGCCGCGGCAGAGTAGCGCTGATGTCGACTTGCATCGAGAGGTCGCCTAACTCCTGCTGCTGCCGCTCGACGGCTGTCACGTAGTTGTTCAGGATCTCGGCAGCAGAAATGCCACCTGGCGCCGATGGGGCGGACAGGCCGGCAGGATCGTCGGCCAAGACGGGCAGGGCCAAACCTGCCAGAACAACGAGGATTCTCCCTGACAATCGCAGCATCAAGCCTCTACCGGTTGGGTGGCGAAGATATCCCTTGCGCGATATCCCACTTCCCCAACTCTACCAATAGTAGGATGCAGACGGCAACCGCTCCGTTGCGCGGTGATAAGCGAGGCAGAATAGGAGCTTATAGAAAGACCTGGTTGGCAGGTCCGGAGACCTACCCCACGTCAACGGAAGTCGTTGATCCACAAGGGACTCCTGTCCTCGATCCGCGCGGTCGCCCGCCAGGCCCTTCAACCGGGCTCCGCACGCCGGCTCTGGTCAACGGTACGATATCAGCATGGCTAAGGTTCCGGTCGGTACGACACGCGAGGAGAAGCGGTTGGTGACGGGGGAGGTGGCCGTTGACTTTCTCGGAATGGAAGAGGCCCGCGTCCTGGGCACGCCGTACATGATCGCTTTCATGGAGATCACCGCGCGGAACTCGGTGAAGAATCTGCTTGATCCGGGGCAGGACACGGTTGGAACCCTCGTGAACGTCAAACATCTGGCTGCGACACCGATCGGGATGCAGGTGACGTTTCGCGCCGAGGTCATCGAGGTGGACGATCGCCGTATCCTGTTCAAAGTAGAGGCATTCGATGAAAGGGAGAAAGTCGGAGAAGGCGTTCACGAGCGATTCGTGGTTGACGTGGCGCGGTTCGCGTCGAGGGTCCAGGCGAAACTGGCAGGCCGATAGGAGCTGGCGGAATCGTTCACCAGCGACCAGGAGGCGCAACGCAGGAGTTCTTGGGTCGACAGGCGACTCCGGGTTGTTGACGGAAGCGGGCTGTTGTAAGATAAGAGATTGCAGCTCTCGGCGCCGACCCTTATTTAGCGGGTTGCCTTCCTGAGTAGCTTCCCAAAACGACGACAGACGAGGATTGTCATGTACGCAGTAATCGAGACTGGCGGGAAACAGTACCGCGTTGCTCCGGGCGAAACGATCGACGTGGAGAAGTTGCCCGGCGAAGTGGGATCCGAGATCGAATTCGATAAGGTTCTGGCCGTTTTCAAGGAGCCGGAACAATTGCTGGCGGGTTCCGAGGTGAGCCAGGCGAAGGTAAAAGGCACGATCACGGGCCACGGGCGCGGGGAGAAGGTGCTGGTGTTCAAGTTCAAACGGAAGAAGCAGTATAAGCGGACGATCGGGCACCGGCAGTCCTACACACGCGTGCAGGTCAACGAGATTCTAGCGTAGGAGGGCAGAGATGGCACACAAAAAAGGCCTGGGCAGTTCCAAGAATGGTCGCGACTCGAATGCGCAACGTCTCGGCCTGAAAGCGTTTGGCGGCCAGACGGTTCCGGGCGGGGCCATCATCGTGCGGCAGCGCGGTACGAAGTTCAAACCCGGCGACAATGTCGGCCGGGGCAAGGATGACACGCTGTTCGCGAAGGTAACGGGCATCGTCTCCTTCCGCGATCGCGGACGCTTAGGGAAGTTCATCAGCGTCAGCCCCTCCGAGTAAGCCGACTCGCAGTTCGTAGCCTGCGGCTCTCTAGCCGGCAGCCATGCGCCGCGAGCACCACGCCACGAGTCTTCCATGTTCATCGACGAAGTCCGGATTTTTGTGAAGGCCGGCGATGGCGGCAACGGCTGTCTCGCGTTCCGCCGGGAGAAATACGTCCCACGCGGTGGACCAAGCGGTGGTGATGGAGGACGAGGCGGCGACATCCTCTTCGTTTCAAGCCAGCATTACAACACCCTCCTTCATTTCCGTTACAATCCAGAGCACAAGGCCGCCCGCGGCCGGCACGGCGAGGGAAGCAACAAGACCGGGAGAGACGGCGAATCGGTCGAACTGCCCGTTCCGGTTGGAACGGTCGTCTACGACGCGGACACGGGTGAACTGCTGCATGACTTCACTCGTCAGGGTGAGAGTTACATGATCGCCCGGGGTGGTCGAGGAGGCCGAGGAAATGCGCGCTTCGCGACTTCGACGCACCAGGCGCCCACCGAGCACGAACCTGGCAAACCGGGGGAGGAAAAACGGCTGCGGCTGGAGCTGAAACTTCTCGCCGACGTCGGACTAGTGGGCTTCCCGAACGCCGGGAAATCAACCCTCATTTCACGAATTTCGGCGGCACGGCCGAAGATCGCCGACTATCCGTTCACCACCCTCGAGCCACACCTTGGGGTAGTGGGTTTGGAGGACGGGCGGACGTTCGTGGTGGCGGATATCCCGGGGTTGATCGAGGGCGCGCACCTCGGGCAGGGTTTGGGCACCCGGTTCCTCCGTCACGTAGAGCGGACGCGCTTGCTGGCGCACCTGGTCGACGTGTCCGAGGCGAGCGGGCGGGACCCGGTCCATGACTTCGATGTCGTGCTGAACGAACTGTCGAGCTTCAGCCCGGAACTGGCGGCGAAACCGATGCTGGTGGTGGCAGCCAAAATGGACACGGCACAGGATCCGGAGCGAGTGGAATCGTTGCGCGCGATGGCCGCCCGCCGCGGATTGCCGTTCTATGAGCTCTCCAGCGTCACGGGGCTCGGTGTCGAGCGACTGAAACTGGCGATGGGGGACGCCGCCCTGCGGCGGTCAGCCGAGACGGAACAGTCTTAGGTTAGACGAGGTGCTGCTGCCGGGCGGCTCACAGCCGCAGCCCGGTAAAACGGACCTCGTAGACCACAATGTGGCGGCCGCCAAGTGTCAGCCCGGCCGCCTGAAAGCTCGACGGTTCTGCCGCGACTTGGCGTACCACAATTTCGAGACTGCTACCCCGCGGCAAGGGCAGACCGAGGGGCGCCGACCCGAAAACGACGTTGCCGGCCGACGCCGGCACGACCGCCGATAGCTTGGAACGTTCCCCGAAGAAGTTCGAGTAGATGGCTACCTCCACCAGGCTGTCAGGGGTGCCGCCCGACCACGAAACCGTCACTGTCCCAGTTCCCAAATCAGTGTCGGGCGAAAACATACTTGTTACAGTGATCGGGTCGGGCGCGTGGATCTCCGTCGTGAACGACCCCACATCAGCGCCGCTGGTGCTCGTGACGCTGAACTGTCCGGGACCAATCGTACCTGGCGAAAGTGTCACCTCGTACCTGCCGTCACCGCCGCGAGGGACTGCTTCTGAGGAGATGCCGGGGGCTGTTATGCGTAGGGCGCCGGCATCAACCAACGCAAGCTGTGTCCAGGCGCAATCAGGGGCTTCGCTGGGCGTCAAAAGCGTCTGTGGCTGGCCCGTTGTTAGTTGGGGGTAGTCTGGGAGTCGCAGGTTGACCGCTCTTGGGAACTCGGCGGCAAAAGTCTCGCGGCCACTCGTACTCTCGCCGATCGTGACAGATCTTGTCCACGTAAGTAACCCGTAACTGTTCGGCGGTGGGTCGACGCATGCCCCGCCGCCCCGATGGATGCTGACCGGCACGGGCTGGCTCATTGAGCCGAGCAGGGCAACACGCAAAGGGACGGCGCAACCCTCGATATGCTCTCGCAGGAAGATATTGAACTGGGCGACTCCAACTTGAAACGGCGCGAGACCGCCCCAAAGCACCCCCGTTGCCGTGTCGTAGAGGCGCGCTCCTGGTTGGGTGTTCGATTGTGCCGGCGGGTCGCTGGGCGCGGGTTCACCATCGGGCGGCATCGAGTTCACCGTGGTCAGGCCGGTGCCCCAGACCGTGATGATTCCATCGGGGTCTACGCTGTTTTCCGGTGAGTTGAGCGAGACCAAGCCACCGGCAGCAATATTCTGGACCGCACCCCTGCCGCACCCGCTTGCGTCGACCGTGAAGAGCCCAAGGCCGCTGTTGGTGACCTTGACCTGTACCGGCTCGCTGACGCCAACCGCCGTGGTGACCACGACCGGTACATTCGCGGTGCGGACTGCATGCGGAATCTGAGCGTTGATTTGGCCTGGAGACACGTACAGCAAAGGCGCGGGGATTCCGTCGATGGTCACAGACGTTCCCCCCAGCGAAGGCGGTAACGGGGTCCTGTCTGCCGAAGTGTTTACGCTCGCGAGATTTGTGCCAAAGATTGAGACCAAAGAGCCGGGAGCGACGGCGCTGCCAGGAGTGCCCGCCGGGGCAAACGACGCCGCGTTGACGATGCCTCCGGTGTAAA
>JAEHDI010001230.1 GCA_016880505.1 Bryobacterales bacterium
ACCAAATCGAATGTTGGTGCCGGGTATGCGGAAGCCGGCATCCAGCCACTGCGCGAATGTGGCGAGTGCCGTCAGCCTACGAGACGCGGTCTCCGGCGCGTCCTCCGACATATTGGGAACTGGGGCGGGAGGACTCGAACCTCCAACTTCCCGGTTAACAGCCGGGCGGTCTGCCAGTTGACCTACACCCCATCACAAATAACTAGTACTTCATTCCCGCTTTCTCCGCAAAGCTCTTCACCGCTTCCTGCTCTTCGGCGCTGAGTTTCTCCGGCAGCGTGACGTGAGATTCCACATACATGTCGCCGCGACGGCCGTTCTTCTCGATCCCATGTCGCGGGATGCGGAACCGTTGGCCGTGTTGGGTCCCCGGCGGAATCCGGAGGACGACGCTCTTGCCGTCGAGCGTCTTCACCTTGATGCGGGAGCCGAGGAGAGCCTGAGCGATGTTGATCGGCACGACGCCGATCACGTCGAGTCCTTCGCGCCGGAAGAAGCGATCGGTAGCGACGTGAATGACCACGATGAGATCGCCGCGACCTTTGGGCCCCTGGTTCTTGAGCCGCAAGCGCGCGCCGTCCTCTATTCCGGCCGGAATATCGACGTTGATGCGCTTCTCGACGCGCACCTCGGCGGTGCCCTGGCACGTCGGACAGCGTTGCGACGGAACGGTTCCCTTCCCCCGGCACACCGGACATGGGCGATTGACGGCAAAGCCACCCTGACCAAATGACACCGTGCCACGGCCCTTGCACTCGGGGCATGTATTGACGGTCGCACCCTTGGCCGCGCCCGTTCCGCCACAGGTCGGGCAGACCTCTGGCATGGCAAGCGTGATGGGCACCGAGCCGCCCAACGCCGCGACTCGGAACGGAATCGTAACGCTGGTTTCGACTTCTTCCGGCTCGGATTCACGACCCGCGCCGCGGCGCCCAAAAATCGATGAGAACAGATCGCCCAGTCCGCCGATGTCCGAGATGTCGAAGTCACCGCTGTCCTCCGCGGTCGACCCCTGTGGTCCGGGCCCGCGCCGCGCTCCCCGCTGGGCGAACGGGTTACCTCCCACCCCCGCGAATGCCCCGTAGCGGCGCAGTTGGTCGTACTTCTTCCGCTTCTCGGCGTCGCTCAGCACGTCGTGCGCCTCGTTGACTTCCTTGAAGCGCTCGGCGGCCTGCGGATTGTTGGGATTCCGATCAGGATGATGTTGCTTGGCCAAACGGCGAAAGGCCTTCTTGATTTCGTCCGTCGTGGCCGTCTCAGCGACTCCCAGGATCTGGTAGTAGTCGCGTGTTGGCGCCATTAATGGCCCTGCCAAGTGAGCACGACCACACGCGCCGGCCGCAGCAGGACATCACCCATCTTGTAGCCGGCTTGCACGACTTGGCCTACGGTATGGTCCAGCTCTGGTTTCGGCGCGGGCTGCATCGTAACCGCCTCATGCAGATGGGGGTCGAACGGCCCGCCGGCTTGGTCGATTCGGGTGACGCCCGCGCTTTCCAGCTGCCTCCAGATTTTCCGTTCGACGAGATCGACCCCCTCGTGCAGCGTCTTGGCATCGGTCTCCGCTGGGTCGATGTGCGCAAACCGCGACAGATCGTCGAGTGCGTCGGCGAGGCGGGAGACCAGCTCGGCCTGGGCGCGCTGCCAAGTCTCCGTTCGCTCCTTCGCGGTGCGCTTGCGGAAATTGTCGTAATCGGCAGCCAGCCGCAGATGTCGGTCCTTCCAGACGTCCAACTCCGAGGGACCAGCGGGCGGAGCGGACGGAGCGGGCGGCGTCGCAGGAGCAGACGGAACCGTCGCTTCGTCAGGCGTCTCCGCGACGACCGGCTCCTTCGTCTCGGGATTGAGCGAAGGGACGGGCCGCGAATGGGGATGTCGTTTGTTGGTCATGTTGTTGGAACTTTCAGTCTCGCAACAAGATAAGGCAGCAAGACTACGGAGGGGAACCCCGATACGTCCGCGCGAAGCTCAATACGTCGTCCATTACGCTCTGCACGTCGAAAAGATCGTGGGGTAGCTCCGGATACCAGTTGAGCCTGGCGCGCGTTCCGAGGCTCTCGGCCAGCCGGCGCGCAAGGTTTACGTCGATCATCCGATCGGCTCCTCCGAGCAGGAACAGCACCGGACGCTCGATGCGCTCGACGTCGGCGAGGACGGCGTGCTGGGCCCACTGTAGCTCAGCGCGTGCGCCGGCGGTCATGTACTCGCTTCCCCGCCCGGTGGGCAGTGTCGGCCACAAGTCGGCGAGCCTCGCTGCGAGCCGTTTCCAGACCGGCGCCGGGACGCGCGACCCCAACCAGGGACCGGATACGACCGCAGCGGCGGGTGGCTCGCCCGGCTGCGTCTCGAGGTAACGAA
>JAEHDI010001231.1 GCA_016880505.1 Bryobacterales bacterium
GTACTGTTCGGTCTCGGCGTCGACGCGCTCGGCATGGCGCTCGGCTTTGCTGTAATCCTGGGAATCACGGCGACCGCCGGCACCGTCATCCCTCTGATCGTGGACCCGCCCGACAGCTTCACCGCACGCCAGGGCATCCTCACCGCGCTCGCTCTCGGTTTGATGCTCTGCGGCGTCGTCATCTGCTCCTTTGCCGGACGATGGAAGGAACACTCGGCGGCCAATCCGCACCGTGGATCGTACACGCGCGGGCTTGCGATCTGCATCGGCTCGGGATTGCTCTGCGCCTGCGGCAACCTCGGGTTCGCCTTCGGCGCGGAGATCTCGCGCCGTGCGCAGAGCCTCGGTGCAACCGAGCACCTCGCAGTAAACGCACTCTGGGTAGTGCTCGTGTTCCCGATGTTCCTCTGCAACGCCGGTTACTCGGCATGGCTGCTGCACAAGAACGGGACCGCCGCCCTCTACCGCCTGCCCGGCTCCCTTCGTATGTCGGCGCTCGCCGTCCTCATGGGTGCCATGTGGATGGCCGGCATGTCCCTGTACGGCGGCGGCGCACGGTCCCTCGGCGCACTCGGACCGTCGCTCGGCTGGGCCATCCTGATGTCAAGCATGGTCCTGATCGCCAACGCGCTCGGTCTTGTCAGCGGAGAATGGGAGGGGGCGCCCCCCAGTGCAAGACGGCAGTTGGGCGTGGGCATCGCGGTCCTGCTACTGGCAATCACCGTCCTCGGCTATGCGAATCGGACTTAGGAACCGCGCGCGTCAGAAAGCGGCGGTCGGACCCTCGACAAGGAGTCACACCTTCCTATGGATTGGATGAACGAAACATTCGGCGCGCTCAAGCCGGTCATCGCGATGTGCCACTTTCGCGCGCTGCCGGGCGACCCGGGCTATGATGCCGCCAAAGGTCTGGACTGGGTCATCGCGAAAGCCCGCGAGGATCTGCACGCATTGCAGGATGGGGCCGTCGATGCCGTGATGTTCTCCAACGAAGCCAGCCTGCCCTATCTGCTTCAGGTCGAGCCCGTCACCACCGCCACGATGGCGCGTATCATCGGCGAGCTTCTGCGCGAGATCAGGGTGCCCTTCGGTGTCAACGTCCTCTGGGACCCACGTGCCTCGCTCGACCTCGCGGTGGCCACCGGCGCGCGCTTCGTCCGTGAAATCTTCAGCGGTGTCTACGCCAGCGACTTCGGCCTGTGGAACACGAACGCCGGTGAGGTCGCCCGCCACCGCCGGCGCATTCACGGTGAAGGGGTGAAGCTGCTCTACAACATCATGCCCGAGTCGGCCGTCTATCTTGCCCAGCGCGACCTCGCGGCGGTCGCACGCTCGACCGTATTCAACACCGCCCCGGACGTGCTGTGCGTCTCGGGCCTGACCGCCGGCGCCGAAACGTCCCTCGACGCTCTACGGACGGTCAAGCAGGCCGTCCCCGGCACCGCCGTGTTCGCCAACACTGGTGTGAATCTCGCCAACGTTGAGGCGCAGCTTGCGGTGGCTGACGGTGCGGTGGTCGGCACCGCGTTCAAACGCGACGGCCACATCTGGAACCCCGTGGACCAGACGAGCGTGAAGGCGTTCATGGACAAGGTCAAAGACATCCGCAAAACGATGTCGCAGGGAGCCTGATCCAACCATGGACCCTCGTTGGAAACAGCTCGGCGAACTGCTCGTCGATTACTCGGCCGCCGTCCGGCCCGGCGAGCGCGTGATGATCGCCATGGCAGAGGTCGAGACTCTCCCCCTCGCCCGCGGAGTCTACGAAGCAAGCATCAAGGCCGGCGCCTACCCGCAGGTGCAGTTCCTCTCCGAAACGCTGCGCCACTCCGTCTTAGAGCATGGCAACACGGAGCAACTGGCCTGGGTCCCCGAAATCGAAGCCTACGGCATGGAGTGGGCCGACGTTTACTTCGGCCTCAGAGGCGCGTACGACCTCGACATCCACTCCGATATCCCCGCCGAGGCGCTCTCGGCGAACCAGGCCGCCATGGGGAAAGTGTCGGCGCTGCGCTGGCAGAAGACCCGCTGGTGCCTCGTGCGCGTCCCGAATGAGGCTCTCGCACGCCAGGCCGGCTGCGATCTCGAGAGCATCACCGAGATGTTCTTCCGCGCCTGCCTGCTCGACTGGAAAACCGAGAGCCGCAAGTGGGCCTCGTGGGCCGAGCGGCTCAACCCGGCCGGAGAGGTGCGCATCATCGGCCGGGACACCGACCTGCGGTTCTCCATCAAGGGGCGGCGGTGGATGGTCGGCGACGGGCGCTTCAACATGCCGGACGGCGAAATCGGCACCGCCCCTCTCACCGAAACGATTGACGGCGAGATCGCCTTCGAGTTCCCCGGCGTGCTCGGCGGCCGCCTGATGCACAACATCCGCCTCGCTTGGAAGAACGGCCGCTTGGTGAGCGCATCTGCAAGCACCAACCAGGATTTCCTTGAAGCGGTTCTCGCCTCGGATCCCGGCGCCAGCCTCATCGGCGAGTTCGGCATCGGGACAAACCCCCACGTGGACCGCTTCTCCAAAGACATTCTGCTCGACGAGAAGATCGGCGGCACCGTCCACATCGCCCTCGGCCGCTCCTATCCTGAGTGCGGCGGCACGAACCAGTCAGCCATCCACTGGGACATCATCAAGGACACGCGCCGCGAGGGAACGGTATTCGTCGATGGTGAGCCCATCTTGCGGGACGGCCGCTTCCTGTTGTAGCGTACTGCCCCGAACGGAGGATTCATGCCTGCCCGCGACTATCTGTTGGGAGTTGACATCGGCACTTACTCTTCGAAGGGCGTCCTGGTGACCCGAAGCGGTGAAATCCTGGCCAGCCACATCGTCGAACATGAGATCTCCATGCCGCAGCCCGGCTGGGTCGAGCACGACGCCGACGCCATCTGGTGGCACGATTTCACCGGGATCTGCCGCGCCGTCCTCGACAAGAGCGGTATTGATCCGCGGCACATCGCCGGCGCCGGTGTCAGCACGATCGCACCCTGTGTGCTTCCGGTGGATGCGGATGGCCGCCCCTTGCGCCCAGGCATCCTCTATGGGATCGACACCCGTGCGTCCCGCGAGATCGCCGAACTCGAAGAGAGGGTCGGCAGAGATTTCCTGTTCGAGCGCTATGGTACTCAGCTCTCTTCTCAGTCAACAAGCCCGAAGATCCGGTGGCTCCGCAACAATGAGCCGGACGTCTGGCGGAAAACCCGGCTTATCCTGAGTGGAACCGGCTACATCGTGTACAGGCTTACCCGCGAGGCCGTCATCGACGTTTACGACGCGACGACGTACGCCCCCCTGTTCGACGTCCATTCGCTGAGCTGGAGCCCGGAGATGGCGGATCTGATCGCGCCGCTTGCGACCCTGCCCCGAATTACCTGGAGTTGCGAAGTTGCTGGGAAAGTGGACGCCGCCGGCGCGCGCGAAACCGGCTTGGCGGAAGGTACGCCCGTCATCACCGGCACGGCTGACGCCGCGGCCGAGGCGATCAGCGCCGGACTGATCAGCACCGGCGACCTGATGGTGATGTACGGCTCCAGCATCTTCTTCATCCTCAAGTGCGCCGAGCTTTTCCCCAGCCGCCGTTTCTGGGGCACCCACTTTCTCGAAATAGGAACATACGCGGTTGCGGGCGGGATGTCCACGTCAGGCAGCCTCCTGCGTTGGTTCCGCGATCAGTTTGCAGCGCCGGAAATGGCGCTTCAGGAGGCAGGCGGCGCGAACGCCTACGCCGCGCTTGCCCAAGCTGCCGCGGGATCGCCCCGAGGCTCGAAGGGCCTGATCGTGTTACCGTACTTTGCCGGCGAGCGCACGCCGCTGCACGATCCGGACGCGCGCGGCGTCATCTTCGGCCTCACCCTCAGCCACACGCGCGCCGACGTTTACCGCGCACTGCTGGAAGGTGTCGGCTACGGCATCCGCCACAATATCGAAGCCATGGCGGAGGAGGGCATCACGTCACGGCGCATTCTCGCGGTCGGCGGCGGCACACTCAACCCGCCGTGGATGCAGGCCGTCAGCGACATCGCCCAGATCGAGCAACACATTCCGGAGCAACAGCTCGGGGCAAGTTACGGCGATGCGTTCATGGCCGGCGTGGGTATTGGCATGTTCTCCGGAACCACGGAAGCCTCAAGCTGGGTGAGAACCGGACGAGTGATCCGGCCCGACGCCGAAGCCCGCCGCGTCTACGACGGCTCCTACCGCCTCTACCGCGATCTCTACACTCAAACCGCTCCGCTCATGCACCGTCGGAACAATGGGGACTGACTCCTTTCGCCGCCAAGCGCATGCGCCATAATATGAATGTATAAGTCGCCCAAGCGAGGTGTACAAAGACTCATGATCCGGCTAGGCGCAGTCGAGGTGGAGGAGAATAAGCTCGTCGAAATCTGCCGGCGTTATCAAGTCCGCGAATTAGCGGTGTTCGGCTCAGCCGCTCGCGGCGAGATGCGGCAGGATAGCGACATCGACCTGCTCGTCGAGTTTCACCCTGAAGCCGAGGTCGGTCTTCTCGAGCATGCCGGACTGATGCTCGACTTGTCTGAACTCCTGGGACGCAAAGTCGATCTCGTCTCCAAGCGGGGGCTGAAGCCTCTCATTCGGGACTCCATTCTCCACGAAGCCCGGCCGGTCTATGCGGCGTGAGGAGCTCTATCTCCACGACATCATTGAGGCACTCGATCACATAGCTGGCTTCATCGAAAGCCTCGACGCATCGACGTTCGAGCAATCCGAACTCGTTCGCAGCGCAGTGGTCCAGAAGCTCACAGTTGTCGGAGAAGCGGCCGCCCGAATCTCAGACGAGTTGAAGAAGCGTCACCTGGAAATACCGTGGCCACAAATTGTCGCCTTTCGCAACATCCTGGTCCATGCATATTTCGGTATCGACTGGACCGAGGTGTGGCAGGCGGTGACCCGTCAGGCCCCGGAATTGCGCAAACAAATTGCGGCAATCCTCGAGGCCGAGGTCGACCGACCCGACCATGCGACATAAGTCGCGACCGGCCTTGTGTTCATTGCACCACATACGAATGTCTCCGTGTCCCGCCTCAGCTGGAACTGGAGAGAGCGTTCTGCCGTTAAGATAACGGAGAGAACGCGTGAAAAAACTAC
>JAEHDI010001232.1 GCA_016880505.1 Bryobacterales bacterium
CGTTGTTCGGTGATGCCTGGATTCTGATGGCCGCGCTCTCGTTCGCGCTGTTCACGGTCTTCGGTAAGCAGATCACGGCGCGGCACGGCAGCGTGACGGTGAACATGTTCGCTTATGTCGGCGGCGCGGTGATGCTTTCGCCGCTGACGCTCTGGTACGCCCGGGATTTCTCCTTCGCTCAGGTGAGCGTGAAAGCCTGGCTCAGCTTCGTGTACATGGCCGTCTTCCCATCGCTTGTCTGTTATCTGATCTTTTACTACGCACTTACGTACATACCGGCCTCCCGCGTCTCGGCGTTCAGTTACCTTCAGCCCTTGCTGGCGACATCCGCAGCGGCGCTCATCTTCGGCGAGCCGGTCACCGCCGGCCTCGTCACCGGCGGTGCGCTTGTGCTGACGGGTGTCTTCATCGCGGAGCGGGCCTGATGGCGGGCTTTCGGCGGCTTCTCGGGCAGAACCGGAATTATCGCTATACCTGGATGGGACAGGTAGTGAGTGAGATTGGCGACCACTTCAACAACATCGCGGTCTTCAGTCTCGCTGTCGAGCGCACCGGGTCGGGCATGGTCGTCACCGGCATCATGCTGTCTCGCGGGCTTGCGATCGTGCTTGCCGGGCCGCTCGCGGGCGTTCTGCTAGACCGCATGGATCGCAAGCGGATCATGATCATCAGCGATCTGCTCCGCGCGGTAGTCGCCCTGATGTTCATCTTTACCGCGTCGCGGCCCGAGCCGTGGCTGCTCTACGTTCTCAGCGGCCTGCTCATGTTCGCCTCGCCGTTCTTTACGAGCGGCCGCGCGTCGATTCTTCCAACCATCGCCAGCCCTGAGGAACTGCACACTGCCAACTCGCTGACGCAGACCACGCAGTGGACGACGCTCACCATCGGTACCATGTTCGCCGGCTTGAGCGCGGCGCACCTCGGCTACGAGTGGGCCTTTTTTCTGAACTTCCTGTCATTCCTGTTCTCGGCTTGGGCAATTTCCCGTCTGAGGACGCCGGCCGGTGGATTCCGGTCGAAGCGGACGGCGCTCACCGAGACAGAGGTCGTGCGGCCGTGGCACGAGTATGCCGAGGGACTGCGCTACATGCGCGCCAGCCCACTGATTCTCGGCATCGCGTTGATCCATGTCGGTTGGGCGACCGGGGGCGGCGCTGCGCAGATCCTGTTCAGTCTTTTCGGAGAACTCGTTTTCAAGCGGGGCGCGGCCGGTATCGGCATCCTCTGGAGTTTCGCCGGCCTCGGACTCCTGGTCGGCGGAGGGATCGGTCACTGGATGGGCAAGGGCATCAGCTTCGAGAGCTATAAGTGGACGATCGCTGTCTGCTACGTCATCCACGGCGCGGCATACGTCCTGTTCGCGCTCTCCGAACCATTCTGGCTGGCGCTGGTCTTCATCGCGCTGTCGCGGGCTGCAGTGGCGGTGTCCTCCGTGCTGAATTTCTCGCAGTTACTGCGCCACGTGTCGGAGGAGTTTCGCGGTCGGGTGTTTTCGACGCTCGAATCGATGACTTGGTCCACCATGATGCTGTCCATGATGGGGGCAGGCATCGCCTCCGAATCGATGACGGTGCGCGCAATCGGCGTCTGGTCCGGCGTGCTCAGTTCTTCGACCGCCGTGTTCTGGGCCTGGGCCCACCTCAGCGGCCGGCTCCCCGAGCCGCCGGAGGCCGGCACTGACCCCGGCGAAATCGAAGTCCACGGCGAACCGACGGTGTAGGGGACGGCTCGACGTGTGTCTGCTGCCGGCGGCCGCTCAAAACTCCGGGAACGAGAAAACCAGAAAATTCTTCCCGCCGCTGTTCATAGCCACCAGCAGGCCGCGGGGAAACCGCGGACCGAGTGGGACAGAGGTCGCCTCGAGTCCATCGGTGGAGTCGGCGGGGCCGCGGAGAATCTTCACCACCTCGGAATGGTCATGGGTTTTTCCGGCCTTGCCCTCCCTGCGATACACACGGTACTCGCTTGCGCCAGGCAATTGATCGGTGCAAAGAAGGTACCCGGTTCCGTCGGGACGCGCATAGATTGCGATTCCCTCCCTTGGGCGCTTCACCGACACCTGCAATGCGTTGAAGCTGCCGTTGCCGGCGTCTTCCTTGCTATCGATGCGACCGAATTTCGACCACGGGCGCTTTCCTGTGGCAGGGTTGATCAGGTTGATATAGGTTCGCGAGAGGATCTTGTGCGCGTTGTTGGCCGTGTAGCCCACCTGCATCACGAATTCCTTCGGCATCTGCTGCTGGATAGAAAAGCCCCAGTGTTGCGAGTACATGTCGCGCCTGTGAGGAATTATGTAACGACTGGCCGGACGCTGAGAACTCCGAGGAGGTGCGGCTTCTCAAACGGGACTTCCACAGTGATCACGCGGTCCCGGCCTATCCGTACACTGGAGTCGGGGAAGCGACCGGAGCGTTTCTTCTGTGCAAACTGCTCCAGCA
>JAEHDI010001233.1 GCA_016880505.1 Bryobacterales bacterium
GTGAAGCAGCGAGTAGTTCAGCTTATCGAGCGGCTCCACTTCGACGGTTACGATCTCACGGACCCCGCCCTGGGCAGGGGGCGGAACTTGGACGGCGCGTCGATGGTCGTCGCGGAAGCGCTTCTCCAGGTCGTCAGGCGCCTCTTCAAGCCCGAGCAACGGCGTGGCGCTCCAGAGTACAACGCCGGTGCCGCGAAGCTTGGAGCTTTGGCCCCGGAGCGAGTTCCGCGCCCACTTGAAGGCCTGAAGGATGTTCCATCCCGAAAGCTTCCACGCGCGATAGAAGTTTGTGTAGAACAGCTCGGCGAGAAAATCGTCGATATCGTCCTGAAAGCCGATGGCCGCGCCCGCGCCCTCAGCCACCGCCAGGGCTGCCAGCCTCGACGCAGAGTTGTAACAGTTGAACGCCACCAGCACCGGCGGGTGGTCCTTCACCGCCCCGAAGGCCTCCGATATCGGGATCGCCTCGACGATCTGCGGCAGCCCGTCAGGCCCTCGGAAGAACATCCCGTCCTTCCACCCGTCCTTCGGCTGCTTCGAGTGCCAGTCAAGCAAGTCCACGCCCTGGTGGGTATCGAAGCCCGTCAGATGGATCACGTCGGGTGTGGGGTGCGCGATTCTGTTTTTGAGCGCATCGAGGGTCGGATTGATCAGATGGTCAGCCTCAAGTTCGAGGTTGGCCTCCACCAGCTTACGTTCGAATTCGAACGAGTAGTCTTCGCTGAGCGGACCGGGGGCGCTTTCGACGAACAGGAGTGACGCAGGTGTCTTCGCGGCCGGGCCCGCCGCCGTTGTTCTTTCGAGATAGCGGACCACGTGCAGCGCCCGGTCGCCCCGAAAGGGTTTGGTGGCGGCGCTGAGCAGATACTCCCAGGGCAGGATCCGGACTTCCCACCCGATCGATTCCGCCGGATACGGAATCTTCACCTCGACGACACCCGCTTCGGCGATCTGCCGGAGATTGGTTTCGCTAAGGCCGAATTCCTCGAGGAACTGCCTACTCCGCCGCTTTAACTGCTCGCGCGCCGACTCGACCTCGGTCCAGTGAGCGCGGTTGCGAACCGAATAGGCGAACTCCCTCGCCCGCTGCAGCAGCAGGGGAGAGCTGGTGACAGGGCAGAATAGCCCCGTACTCGTACGCAGTGTCGCGGTGATCCACTGGTAGGAAACAAGGGGAGCCTCGATCTCCGGAGGCGTCTCCGGTAGCGGCACACGGCGTGCGGCCCTTGGCTTCTTCGGTTTTTTCTTTTCCGGCTTCCGCCTGACCAGCTTCTTCGGCATGGCGCCTCCCCGGTTGCGCCGATTATACACCGGGCGCCGGTCCCTACCGCCCTTTCAGGAACCCCTCGATCTCCTCGATCGTCCTCGGCACCTTGGCTGACAGGTTGACCGGGCCGTTCTCGGTCATCAGGAACGAGTCCTCGATGCGGATGCCGATATTCTTGTACTTTTCGAAAGCCGGCTTCACTTTCTTGATGAACTCTTCGTTCTCCGGCGTCTTGTCCAGGCTCTCGAAAGCATCCCCGCGGATATAGACGCCCGGTTCAATCACGAAGGCGTGTCCGGGCGCCAGCGGCTCCTGGTAGTCGCCGACGTCGTGCACGTCGATCCCGATGTAGTGCGTCGAGCCGTGGGTGTACCAGAGCGTGTACTGGTCCCCGCTCGTGTCGGTCAGGAGGCCGAGCCTCTGCAACCCGCCCTTGATTACGTCGACGGTCTTGTGGTGTATGTCGCGTAACAGGACGCCCGGTCTGGCAAACTTCGCTGCCTCCTCCTGCGCCCGCAGGACAATTGAGTAGATGTCCTTCTGCGCTTCGGTAAACCGGCCATTCACCGGGTAGGTGCGCGTGATGTCCACGGTGTAGTACTGGAAGTTGGCCGCTGCGTCCACCAGCAGCAACTCGCCCGCATCCATCCGGCGGTCCGCTTTGGCGTAATGCAGAGTGGTGGCGTTCGGGCCGCTGCCTGTGATCGGCGGATAGCTCCAGCCGAATGTGCCACGGCCACGGTAAACCTGCTCGATGGCCGCCTTTACCTCGTACTCGTAGGCGCCAGGCCGCGCCACGCGCATCCCGGCCCTTTGGGCCTCCACAGAAATCGCGGCACTCTGTTCGAGCACCTTGCGCTCGTACGGAGACTTCACCTGCCGCAAGGCGTGGACGTGCCGCGTCGCATCGACGACTCGAAATCCGAGGAACCGGTCGCGCAGGTCGTGGGCGAAAGCGAGCGCCGGATTCACCGGCCCTTTGATTGTCGGGGTCTGGTCGAGGACCACCGCCAGCTCCGCCTCACCCTCGGCGAGCACGTGGAGGAAAGTGTCGAAGTCCGGAGGCCGATCCAGCCGCGGCGCCTTCTCCGGGCGGTACGGTTCCCCCGACAGGATCATCTCGACGAAGCGCTCGAACTCCCCAAGCCAGTAGACGGTCTCGATGCCGCTTTGCTCCGCCGCCTCCGCCTGGGTGAGCGAGCGCCCGTTCCAGTGTTCGCGCTTCGGGTCCTTCTCGCGGATAAACAGGACCTCGCGCCGGTTGCTGTTCCCAGGCATCAGCACCAGCACCGACTCTTCCTGCTCGACGCCCGTCAGGTAGTGGAAGTTGCTGTCCTGCCGGTACTCGTGGTCGACGTCCCACGAGTAGTTTTTCACCGATGCGCTGTGCAGGATCAGCATCGACTTCGGGCCGAGCTTCTCCATCAGCCGAGCCCGCCGGGCTTTCAAATCGTCCTGGAGTTCACCCGAATAGGCCCCGCTCGCGCACAAGAGCAGGGAAGCGGTCAGAAGGAATCGACCCATGGGTAGAGCTTAGCGTGCCGGAAGTCACGCCGGCAGCGTCGTTCAGCAGATGTCATTCCCCAGCGCGCCGCTAAACCGCCGCTCCCCAGTTGCGGCGCTCGATGAAGACCTGCGGTTCGTAGGTCTGTCCGGCTTCCAGTCGCTTCTGCTCGCGCTTGCTCATCCACAGAAACATCGGACCGAGCACGCCGGTCGCCAGCTTCGAAAACCCGCTGAACTCCCGCTCCAGCTCATGCCGTAGCTCGCGTACCCGCCGGCTGACGGCTTCGTTGGAATCGCGCAGTTGCCGTTCCATCGCCCACAACATGCCGGAGTAGGCGCGCCGCAGCGTCCGCACTTCCCACTGGAAGCGCTCGCGCACGCGCTGGTCCTGGTGGTTCTTGTAACGCCGCCAGCCTTCGAGCGTCGTGCGGCAGATGCGGTACAGGCTCGGGCCGTTACGCTCGAAATCCCGCCAGAAGGCCAGGTCGAGGAAGTGCTTGGACTCGTCCCGGGAAATGGCCGCATGCTTGAAATTGAACTTCCACTGCCCGTGGATGTCGGCCAGGTCCACGTCGTCGAGCATGCGCCCTTCCTGTCTCATCTGGTGGTACAGGGGCGTGCCCGGCACTGGGGTGTAGAGCATGAACTGGTGGAAATCGGTGTCGTGCTCGACCGCATGCTCGATTTCCTCGCGGATGTTTTCCGGCGTGTGATGCTCCAGCCCGACGATAGTCGACCCGAGCAGTTTAATCCCGTGTTGCCGCAGCTCGCGCGTCAGCGCGACTGTGTCCGTGTCCTTGAGCTTTGCATAGCTCGACTTCACCGACTCCAGCCCCATCCAGACCCACGAAATGCCGAGCTGGACCAGTTCCTCCATGGAGTACTTGCGGATCGCGTTGGCCGAGGAGAAAACGTAAAATGCCCAGCTCTTCCCCGCCTCCTTCATCCGCTCGAGCAGCCGCATGGCGCGCGGGCGGTTGAGCAGGAAGTTCTCGTCCATCACGAAGAAGCTGCGCACGTTCAGCTTCTCTTCCATCCGGCTCATGATTTCGAACAGTTCGTCGCCGGTCTCAAAGAAGTCGACCGACTTGCCCTTGCCGCCGAAAAACGCCGACGTCGTGCAGAAGTTGCAGCCCATCGGGCAGCCCACCGACGGGATGATCGTGGCGGCCGTGTCGGACATCTTGTTCGGAATCTTGAACCCCATCACGCGCATGTCGAAGCCCGAAACGATCTCCGGATGCACGATCGGCGCTCCGGCGTCCTGGCCGAGATAGCTCCGCATCCACGCGATGCCTTCGCCCCGCACGATGAAATCGGCGTCGATCATCTGCTCGATGCCTGGAATGGCCGAAACGTGCCCGCCGACGATGATCGTCGATCCGGGAGAGTGCTCCCGCGCCAGCCGGCACATCTCCGCGACCTTGCCGACATTCACGATGATCGAGGAAATGCCGATGATGTCGTAACGGTTTCTGCGGATCTCGCGAATGAAGTCCTCGCGCGTCGGGAAATCGAGCACCGTCGATGGGTTGGCAATGTTCTGCTGGATCATCATGATCCCCCAGGAGCGGTGGAACATGCGCAGCGAAAACACGCCCTGCGCGCGCGTCACCTGGTTGTGGTACAGCTCCATGGGGTTGATGCTGCGGCTGCCGAATTCGTCTTCCTGCGCGTACGGCCCGAAGACGCTCGCCAGCAGAACTCGCGCGTGCTTGCCTTTGGGATGTTGAATAGAAGTCACCTTGAACCAGTCCCGCGGATCAGTAGAACGGACTTTCAGCCCGTAAATGCGGATTAGAAAGCAATTAAGCTAAAGTATACGCCGGCCTGGACCGTTTCTTTTGTCATATTTTTGTCACAGGCGGGTCCGCCGGGGTGATAATATCACCCGAAATGACCGGCAAATCGACACGAAGAGAATTCCTTGGCGCCTCCGCCGCCGCTGGCATTGCTGTACCCCGCACTTACGGAGCCGGTGCTGTTGCCGCGCCCGGTCCGAACGACACGATCAACCTCGCCCTGATCGGCTGCGGCGCGCGCGGCAGGACGCTGATCATCCCGCGCTTTCTCGGGCTTCCCAGCACGCGGTTCGTCGCCGTCTGCGACGTGAACTCCAAGCACCTCGCCGATGGCCGCCAGCGGGCGGGCGGCGACCGCGTCGCTGCTTACAACGACTACCGGAAGCTGCTCGAGGACAAAACCATCGACGCGGTGATCATCGCCACCAACCAGCACTGGCACGTGCTGCCGATGATCGCCGCCTGCCAGGCGGGCAAAGACGTCTATCTCGAAAAACCGCTCGGCAACTCCATCGGGGAAGGCGCTGTCGCCATCGAGGCGGCAAAGAAGTACGGCCGCATCGTCCAGACCGGCACGCAGCAGCGCAGCCAGCAGCACTATCGCGAGGCAGTCGAACTCATTCAATCCGGCAAGCTCGGCGAGATCTCCGAGGTGCGCGTCTGGGATTACGAGAACTACTGGCCGGGCTCGGGCTCGCCGGCTGATTGCGACCCGCCGCCGGAGCTCGACTGGGATTTCTATGTCGGCCCCTCACCTTGGCGCGCTTACAATCCGAACGTCTACTACAACTACGGCTACGACTGGTTCAAAGTCTCCGGCGCCGGCCACCAGGTCGCGTGGGGCGTGCATCACTTCGACATCGTGCTCTGGGCCATGGGAGTGAAGTCGCCGAAGACGGCGTTCGCCTCCGGCGGCAACTTCGCCTTCGAGGACAATCACGAGTACCCCAACACCTTCACCGGAACACTCGAATTCGGCCCCGGCCCAGTGTCAAAGCGCGGCTTCGTCCTCAACTACACGATGCGTACGGGCTGCCGCCGCGAGACGCGCTCTCA
>JAEHDI010001234.1 GCA_016880505.1 Bryobacterales bacterium
CCAGTGCAGGAAGAAGTAGGGCACGATGGCGCCCGCCGCTCCAAGGAGCATCGCCGCATATCCTCCCGCGACGTTTGCGCGCTTCCAGTACAGGCCGCCAACGGCGCAAGTAAACGCGCCGGCCAGGTAGATAGTCGCGGTGATATGCAGGTAGAGGTAAACCGCGCCGGGAAGCGTGTAATAGAGCCCCCAGAACATCACGAACAGGCTGACGAAGAGGTTCGCCAGACGGTTGAGCAGGATCTGCTGCCGGGAACTGAGCGGTCCCTTGCCGAGTCTCCGCCGCACCGGCAGGATGATGTCCTGCGAGATCACCGAACTCCATCCGAGCAGATAAGAACTGTTGACGGACATGGTGGCGGCGAGCATGCCAGCCACCACGATGCCGCGAACGCCAGGCCCGAGAATGCGAGCGAGCATCGCGGGCATGGCTTCCACGGGCTGTAAGACCTGCCCGTCCACCACTGGCAGCAGCACGCCGTCTTTCCCCGCCGGTCCGGTCCCGAGCATCGCCAGCGCGGCGATACCCCAGAGAATGGGGAGCATGCCGCGGCCGAGGAAAATGAACCCGGTCCATGTCATGACCTTCTTCGAGATCTCGGGACTGCGAGTCGAGAACATCCGCATGGCCGTGGTCTGCCAGCACGTGTGGAGGGCGAACCACAGCAACAACTGCCAGATGAGGAAGGTCATGCCAAACCGCGGATTGGTGAAGGGGCTGAAGCCGTCGTGGCCCATCGTGGTGACGACTTTGGTCACCATGCTGCCCCATCCGGTGTGAAACACGGCCCAGATCGAGACCAGGATCACGGCCACCGACAACAGCGCGTACTGGATGAAATCGGTGATAACGACCGAGACCATGCCGCCCAGAACGGTGTAAGTCAGCTCGAGCAACAGGATCACCGTCATGACCGTGACCAGGTAACGCGAGTCGATGCCGGTGACGATGGTGAGAAACTCGCCCTCCACCTTCAGGAACACGCCCATGTTGAGGATTCCGCCGGTGGCCACCAGGATGCCGGTGAGGATGCGGAGGCCCGGGCTGTACTTCCTCTCGAAGAACTCGGGAACGGTCATCAGCTTGAGTTCGCGGAAGCGGCTGATGATGAGTCCCGTGCGACCCACGATAATCATCACCACGCCGGAGATAACCGCCGCGGCGAAGGCCGCGAAACCGTATTTGTAACCGAGCTCGGCGTAGTACATGAACGTGATGGTGCCGATCTCGGTGGCGGCCAGCGTGGCGATGCCGACGTACGGACCGAGCTCACGCCCGGCCACGAGGTAGTCGGTGATCGAGCCGACGTAACGTTTGCCGATCACGCCGATGATCAGCGAGGCAGCGAGATAGACAACGACAATGATCCAGTCGATTGGAGCGAAGTTCATCCCCCCGGTCCTCCGGCCGGGACAAGCAGGCACCCATTCTATCCCGGAGTTTGTTAGCCTTGTCTCCGCCGGAGGTAAACAGTCGTGGCTTATGTGCTCCGCTTCGTGCAGCGATTCAGGGTTTCCGAACAAGCGGCCTTTCTCGAATTAGAAAAGCAGTTCGCCGAATTGGAGCGACGCAGTGAAGGATGGCCTCGCGGGCGGCGAATGAGGCCGCTGAGCGGCCGCGAGCCGGGCAATACGCTCATCTGGGAATGCGAGTTCCCGACGCTGGAGGAAGTCCATGCAGCCATTCGGACGATGGACGCGTCGCCCGACCACGCGAGGCTGTTCGCGATGCAATCGCCGATGATGCTTGACGCGTGGACGGAGATCCACGAGGTGTTGTGCGAGTGAACCAGAGAGATGCGATGAGACAAGCCGCGGAATCCGCGAGAAGAATGTTGGAGCCGATCGAGGGGGACCTCACCCGGCTGCTCCAGGAACTGGTTCGCGCCGACACGGTGGCGATTCCGCCGGACGGAAACGAGAATGCCGGGCAGGCCGTGCTTGAGGAGTTTCTCCGCGCGCACGGCGTGGAGTGCGAGTCCTACGACACCGGCTTTCTGGCCGAGTCCGATCACCCGTGCCGGCGGCTCGACCGGAATTATGCCGGACGGAGAAACCTGATCGCCCGGCTACCGGGCGCGGGTAGCGGCCGGAGGCTACTGTTCAACGGCCACATGGACACGGTGCCGCCGGGGCGCGATCCATGGACGGACGGACCTTGGTCCGGTGCGATCCGCGGCGGGCGTTTGTACGGCCGGGGCAGTTTCGACATGAAGGGCGGGCTGGCGGCGCAGTTCGGCGTGGCGTGCGCGCTTCGCAAGGCGGGCGTACGGCTGGGCGGGGACGTGCTGTGCGAGTCGGTAGTGGACGAAGAGTGGGGTGGTGGCGGCGGCACGCTGGCTGGCCGGCTGCGCGGCGACACCGCGGATGCCTGTGTCATCCCGGAAGGCACGCAACTCGTTGTGGCGCTCGCCACGCGCGGCGGGGTGGTGGTGGACCTTGTGTGTGAGGCGGGCGACCCGACGGCATATTTCTCCACGGATGAGGTTGTGAGCCCCGCCATTCCCGTGGGACGGCTGCGTGGTTGGGTTGACGAGTGGGTCGAGCGGCGGCGGCAGATTCCGCGTGGGGAGGCGTACGCGTCGTTTCCCGACCCGGCTCCAGTGCAGGTGCTGGCGGTGGAGGCGAATACGACGGCCCGCGAGCTTCCCTACTCGGTGCCGCTGACAGCGGCCGTTCGAATGTACTTCCAGTTCCTCCCGTACGAGGAGCCGGCCGAGGTAGTGGAGGAGGTGCGCCGATCGCTCGACCGTTTCTGCGCGGACGATCCGTTCTTCCGGGTGTATCCGCTGAAATGGAAGCCCGCCTTCGATCCGCCATTGAAGGGACACGAACTCGCACCCGATCACCCATGGAGCCGGTGCTTTATCGAGTGCGCGACGGAGTCCCTGGGACGCAGGCCGGAGGTAACCGCGGCGCCCTACCCCTGCGATGCGTTCCTGGCACACCGGGAGTTCGGGATTCCAACGCTGCTGTTCGGCCCATGCGGCGGCGGGGCGCACAACGCTGACGAATACGTGGAACTGCGGTCGGTGTTCGACACGGCTGCCTCACTGCTGACATCGGCGCTGGTTTGGTGCGGTTGAACTTGACCTAGTCCGCGGCCTATCCCCGCCAGATCAGCCAGTCATCGTGGGCCAAGGGCACCCACTCGACGTCCGGAAGTGCGGGCAGATCCTGATGCGTTTCGTCCTGGACGTAAGACCGGGCGACGGCGAGAGCGTGCTCCTTGGCTTTCGCCTCGCTGAATTGTCTCGCTCCCTGGATGGTAACGCCCGGGGCGTAGAGCAGCACTCTCCATTCGTTGAACTCCGAGCCGACGAGCAGAGTGAGGGAATGGTACTGGGCCTTGAACCCCGAAAGAGAGTGGAACATTGCCACCTCCGTGACATCGGATCCCTCCGCGCGGAGCCAGACCACACGCCGGCGCGGGAGACGATCCTGGTTGATTATGCTCCCGCTCGTCAAAGGTGGCAAGCAAAATAGCGCCGTGTGCTAGCATCTTGGCATGCTTCGGAGCGTCTTGTCTTTGCTGGGGTGTGCCTTCTGCCTGTGCGGCTCGGACCTCCTGATCGGACGCGGCGCGGTAAGGATCACACCGCCGGCGGGCACTCCGATGGGCGGCGGGTTCTATATCCAGATCAGCACCGGCGTCCACGACGATCTCTACTGCAAGGCGCTGGCCTTCGCGGACGGTGCATTGAAGGCCGCGATCGTAAGCTGCGACGTGGAAAGCCTGCACCGCCCAACAGTGGAGGCAGCCCGCGCGCTGATCGACCGGCGGACCGGTATCCCGGGGCGAAACGTCATGCTGACGGCCACCCACTCGCACTCTGGGCCCGAAATGACCCCAATGGTGATCGACGGCGCCACGGGGGAGGCGGGACGGCTGATCCGGGAGTTCCACGCCGGCCTGCCTGGCAAGATCGCCGAGGCGGTTCGACTGGCCGAGACAAACCTCGTTCCCACGCGGGTGTGGACGGGCGCGGGGCACGAGGACAGCGTCAGTTTCAACCGGCGGTTCCTGCTCAAGAACGGTAACGTGCAGATGAACCCGGGACAGGTGAACCCGGAGATCGTCCGAGCAATGGGACCGATCGATCCGTCCGTTTCGGTGGTCTACTTTGACACGTCGGACGGCAAGCCGCTGGCGACCGCGATAAACTTCGCGTTGCACGCGACCACGTTCGGTGAACTTGATTTCTCGGCTGATTACCCAGGCGTGCTGGACGCCCGACTCGGCGAGGCGAAGGGTTCGGAGATGCTCACGCTTTTCACGAATGGCTGCGCGGGGAACATCAACCAGGTGGATGTGAGCAGCCGCCACCATCCGTTCGGGCCCGGCGAATCGGCGCGCGTCGGAACGATCCTCGCCGCCGCTGTTCTTAAAACTTACAAGCAGATGGACGGAGCCGGCTCCGGCCCGCTTCAAGTGAAGTCCGAGATCGTGAGCCTGCCTCCGCTCTCTTACAGCGACGCGGAAGTGAAAAAGGCGCACGAGGTGGTTGAGCTGTCACGAAAACAGGAACTGGATTTCCTCGACCTGGTGCAGGCGAACCGAATCTTGAACGTGATGGAGACGCATGGCGGGAAGCCGATTCCGGCGGAAGTGCAAGTGATCGCCATCGGGGACAGGGTCGCATGGGTCGGCCTGCCAGGCGAGGCCTTCGTCGAATTGGGACTGGCGATCAAACTGGCGTCGCCGTTCCGGCTCACGCTCGTCAGCGAACTGGCTAACGGGATGCTTGACTATCTACCGGACCGGAAGGGATACGAGGAAGGCGGCTACGAAGTAACAACGGCGCGTTGCGCCGAGGGGTGCGGTGAGGCGCTCGTTGACGCCGCGCGGCGCCTGTTGGTGGAGATCTATCCGGTGAAGTACCCGAGCGGAGCACGCGCGAAGGGCGGGATGGACGGAGGTACCCGCAGATGAGGCAGTCCGTACTTCTGCGAGGTCTGCTTGCGGCGTTCGTGCTGCCGGTCGTGCTCGGGGCCGCCATCGACCTGGAAAACGGACTGGTAGTGAGATGGCCGCGAGTGGACGACGAGAGCGCGAAGCTGCTCAAGGAACTCGGCGTCACGGTTGTGATTGTGCCGCGGTCAGAGAATCAGCCGGCCGAGGAGGTACACCGTGTGTGCCGGCGGGCGGGCCTCACGCCGGCCCTGGAAATCGGCCACTTCGAGCGGTGGGAGGAGATCGAGAAGGAGTTCGCGCAGGCGATGACAGACGGGTTTCGAGTGGTGGTGTTCGAAGCCATCGAGAACAGCGCGGACAGGATACGGAAGCTCGCGGCTACGCACGGGGACGCCGGAGTTCTTGTGCTGTTGAAGCCCGAGTGGGCCGGCTGGCAGGTTGCCCCGGCGCTCGCGGTACTGAACGACGGACGGTGGCCGGGACTCGAGGCGCGCGACCCCTCCATTGCCAGTGCCAGCGAGGCGCCGTGGATCAACGCCAACTGCCATCTCGTCGGATACCTGCGCGGAATGTTCCCGAAGCGCCCAGCAGTGCTTTCCTACCTGCCCGATGAAAAA
The DNA here is from genome assembly GCA_016880505.1 of Bryobacterales bacterium. Classification (GTDB taxonomy): domain Bacteria; phylum Acidobacteriota; class Terriglobia; order Bryobacterales; family Bryobacteraceae; genus JAEHDI01. Next base: position 5,533 of record JAEHDI010001234.1, read on the forward strand.
GCCGGCGTCAAGAAGTCGCAGGTGGTGCACTTTGAATCGGTAGAACTGTCACTGGCGGAGGCGATGGCGGGAGGGGGAAACGTGCTCCTCGCATTCCCCGAAAGTTACCGCACCGCTCTCGCTGCGAAAGAGGCGAAGGCGCTGGAAGCGTGGCGTTCCCTTCGTGAAACCGCCATGCTGCTGAGCACCTACCGCGACCGGTTCCGGCAGCCCCTCTCCCATGACGTCGTGGTGGCGGGCGGCGACCTCGATCAGACAGGCGAGATCCTCAACATGTTCTTCCGGCGCAACCTCAGCCCTCGGTCCTGGCCGGTGAGCAGGCTTTCGCCGGCGTCCGTGCCCGCTGGCCGGGTGCTCATTGCGGCAAATATTGAGCCGCCCCCGCCGCCCGCGCGAGCCGCCATCACGACATTCGCGAAGAATGGTGGCGTCGTGATGCTTGCGCCCGCCGCGAACAGCGAGAAAGCGTGGTGGACATCCGCTGGCTCCCCCGCCGTCCACGAAGCCGAGCGCGACGTCTACGCGGCCGGAAAGGGACGAATCGCGGTTTACAAGGAGCCGGTCATCGACAGTGCGGAGTTCGCATGGGATGTCATCGACAGCCTCGGTCCTATGAACCTGGATCTGCGGATATGGAACGCCCCTACGGTGATCGGACTGGTGCGGCGGCACAAAGACGGGACAGCGGTCGTGGCGCTGTTGAACTACGGCTCCCCGTTGACCATGCAGGAGGACGACGAGGTCCTGATGCGGATCCGCGGCACGTTCACGAGGGCGGAACTTTCGCTGCCGGGGAAGCCCACGC
>JAEHDI010001235.1 GCA_016880505.1 Bryobacterales bacterium
AAGAAGCTTGGCGACCGGATCGCCATGCTGCATCTGACCCTCGGCGAGGGCGGCAATCCACGGATGACGCCTGCCGCGTACAGCGAGCAGAAGCGGAAGGAGGCGCTGTCCGCCGCGAAAGTGCTCGGCGCCGACGTGATCTTCGGCCCGTATAAAGACGGCGAGCTGCCCATATCAGACGAGGTGGTTCGGTACGTCGCGAACGTCATCCGGCAGGTGAAGCCGACCCACATTCTGACCCACTGGCGCAACAGTCTGCATAAGGACCACACCGCGACCCACCGGATCGTGAACGATGCCGTGCTGCTGGCCTCGTTCGAAGGATTCGTGAGCGATCAGCCGCGGCACCGCGGCGTGCGCGGCGTCTATTACGCCGAGAACTGGGAGGATGCCGAGGAGTTCAAACCGTATCTCTACGTCGATGTCACGGGGGAACTGGAGGAGTGGAAACGATGCGTGACTCAATACGAATTCATCCGCGGAGGTATTTCCTCGTTTCCCTATCTCGACTACTACGAGGCATTGGCGAGAATCCGGGGCGCCGAATCCGGCAGACGGCACGCGGTCGCATTCGACGTCGATCCCTGGTCGAAGAGGCGGGTGATCGATTCGCTGCCGTGACTGGCTGCGGGTTCGGCTCTACGCCCAGGTGCGATCGCGCCGTGCGTGGCTGGAGATGATCTCCCGCGCCAGCGACACGTTTTCTTTCACCTGGAAGTCGTACATCCCCACGTTGACGAAGTCCGCGCCCAGGCCGTAGGCCATGTCGAAGCCATCCTTCGGCGTCATGCGGCCGGCGCCCAGGATCTTGAAGGCGATCCACGGCTTCTTGATCGTCTTCATCAAGGCGGCGACTTCGGCCGGGTCCTGGGACTCGTAGCCGACCTTGTTCATAGTCTTGAAGTAGAAGTCCGGATTGAGCTTCATCGCCTCGGCCGATTTCGGGACCTCGAGCGAATGCGATCCAATTCCAGCGACCAGCCCGTTCTGTTTCATGAAGGCAATCGCCTCGCCGATCAGTTCCGTGCGGCCTTCCTTGTGCCAGGTGTCGGCGATCCCGCCCATTGGAAACGCTCCTACGGCGCCGTTGTCGATCGCCATCTGGATGTTTTGCCGCACGTTCTCAGTTTTCGGGTACGTCTGAGCGATCCACTGGATCTTTCCGCCTCTTTCCTTTCGGTACCGTTTGAGGATGCCGATGATGTGATCGTCTGTCCGCAGAACGGCCGTGTTAATCCCGGCTTCTTCGCATTGCTGCAAGGTGTCTAGCACCTTGTCGGCGGTGAAGTAGTGTTTCAGGAGACTCGACACGTAGAGAAGGTCGCCGCTATGGGCGAAACCGCTGAAGAGGTTGCCTCCACAGATCAGCCGCGTGACATCGAGCTTGCCGATCTTCCCGGAAGGCGGCTTGCCCGAGGAAAGGTCAGCGGCGGCGGTCGTCTCCCCACGGAGCCTCGCAACGAGTGGGAGGTGATCGAAGGTCGAGCCTGCTGCGACTCCTCCGGCGACGGCCAGCGACTTCCTAAGGAACGAACGACGGTTCGGTGTATGAGGCATGCGCACGATTCTAACACCGGAGCGGCCGGCTGTTGTGACGTTCGAGACGGATCTGCTAGACTGCTCAGGGTCGTAGTAACTCAGAGGAACTGGAGGAAGGAAACTGATGCGCAGAAGCACTGCGTTTGTGCTGGGAGCCGTGGTTGCAGGGGCGATTGTCGCCGGTCTTGGAGCCGCGCCCCCGGCCAGCCAGGTTGCCCGTGGAAAGTACCTGGTCGAGCAGGTGGCGATGTGCGTTGACTGCCACTCGCCGAGGAACGAGAAGGGACAGTTCGACCGGGCCCACTGGCTCGACGGCTCAAAGCTCGACTTCCAGCCATCTCATCCGATGCCCGTGTGGGCCGACTACGCCCCACCACTGGCCGGCTTGTCGGGCTGGAAGGACGGGCAAGTGACCCAATTCCTCCATACCGGCCTGAATCAGGCCGGCAAGCCGGCGCGTCCTCCCATGCCGGCCTATACGATGACACGAGAAGATGCGGCGGCCGTTGTCGCCTATCTCCGGTCTCTGAAACCCCACAAGTAACGGCTCTGGCAGGCTGGCCCGGATGACCTGGTGAACGTCGATGGGAACACTGTCCCGTTAACCCTATCTCTGGTGATACAAACTCCGTTAACCTTTTGCAGCATTTACAAAACGTCCCACCGCCCGCACAATGTTTTGGGAGGGCTGCGTTATCACGTGGCCACTCCGCCCCAAGACGAACATGAGCGCTAAAGAACGCCGATCGATGGAATCCACCGGACTGATTGTCATGGTGGCTATGCTGCTGCTTGCGCCGCTTGCCGTGTACGTGGCCATGACCATGACCTCTGGTGACCAGCCTGGGATCCGGGACGAATCGCCGGTTCTACCAACTTCACTGGAGCAACCGGCCCCGCGTGCCCGTGTGGTGACCAACACTGACCTGGACAGGGAGGAGCGGCTGAAGAACCGAAAGCAGGTCTCGCAACCGGCGATGCCCGCTCCCACACCGCCCGTGAAACGGCAGCGCAAGGTTTTTCCGACGCCCGAGGCGATCCCGGTCGGTACGAGAAAGTCGCAGCTGATTGCGACCTTCGGCCGGCCGAGCATGATCACCACGGCAGTGGACGAAGGCCGGGCGACCGAGACGTTCGTTTACCTTCAGCGGGACGTCGAAATGGGGACAGTTGTCCACCTCCGAAGCGGCGTGGTGGTGGGCGCCGGTTCCACTGCGTATTAGCTACGTGGCTTAGGACTCCTGTCCTGCGTCCGCCCGGTTGCACGCCAGGTTGTTCAACAAGCTCCTATGCCTTCTTGAGTGCCTCCGCGTGCCGCTTTACCTTGCGCATCGCGGTTGCGATGTCCTCCATGTCGCTCCTTGAGCCCAGGAGAACGTTCTGCCCGAGCCAAAGCCCTTCCTGGCACGCCCGATCGTTTCCCGGACAGTGGTTCCGCTCCCGCCAGCGGGCGATTTCCTGAGTCGTGTAAACCGCGCGGTACGTGCGTGAATTCAGCGTATTCTCCAGGAACCGGTCCTTGTTCAGGGGTCCGTAACCGGCTGAGACGGGAATTCCTTCGGCCTGTACCGCCTGAACGAAACGCGCCCGCGGAAGGCCGGCGAAAGCGTCCGGGCTGTACCGCATCATGTACAGGTGGTAGCTATTGCGGGTGCATCCGCTGTACATCTTGGCCGGCTTGACGCCGGGCACATCGCTAAGCAGTTCGCCGAGATAGGCGGCATTCCGCTCCCGCGTTCTGGACTGTTCCTCCAGCCGCGTCAGTTGCGCGAGCAGCAGTGCGGCCTGGAATTCCGCCATTCTTAGGTTGATGCCGTTCCGGCAGGTGGCCGCGTCCATCGGTCCCTCGTCCGGCGTACGGTAGTGCGAGTGGTACCCGTAAGCGTGCCTGTATAGCGACTCACTGTTCGTGATCACTCCGCCGGCTTCGCCTCCGGGGAGGTTCTTGAACTTCTGGAAGCTGAAACACCCGAGGTCGCCCAGCGTCGACGCTTTCTTGCTCCGCCATTCGGAGAGATGCGCCTGGCAGGCGTCCTCGATGACCGGGATGTTGCGTTTCTTCGAGATTTCGAGAATCCGATCCATGTCCGCGACGTTGCCGCCGAGGTGGATCGGCATAATGCATCGCGTCCGGGGCGTAATCGCCGCCTCGATCTTGTTTGCGTCGATCAGCATCGAATCCGGATCCGTATCCACAAACACCGGCAGGGCGAATTGCCCCAGGATCGCGTTGACGGTAGCGATGAACGTATATGGCCCGACCAGGACTTCGTCCTTCGGCCCGACCTCCAGCGCGTGCAGGGACGCCAGCAGCGCGCCCGTGCCGTTGGCGGTCGCGATGCAATAGCGCGCGCCCATCCGCTCCGCCCACGCCTTCTCGAAATCGCGAACATAGTGGCCCTCTTTGCGCCACCATTTGCATGCGCGCACCACGTCCAGCCAGCTTTTCTCGTCAGCGGGAAACGATTGAGGCCATGAGGGGAACCTCTTCGAGCGGACGGGACCGCCCCCGAGCATGGCGGGCCTGTCGGTGGACCTGCTTCCCGGCGCGCCCCGCAGGGCGAGAGCCGAGGCCACGCCTACAAACGTTCGTCGCAACACTGTGTCTGCCATTGCACCAAACCTCCTATTTCCCGTGATCCGAATCTCCGATGTTACCGCGGCCGGGAATCGTCCACAGGTAGATCTTGTGGCCCTCAACCTCAATCACGCGCTCCGGCGTCCAGTCGCCCATGTCATGGCTGTGCGAGACAACGCGCGTGCCGGGCTTCAGCTCTTTCAGCAGCTTCGGCCGGAGCTTCAGGTTGACCCAGGGCCAGAGGTAGAGGGTCACCACGGTGGCTTTGCGGATGTCGGCTTCGAACAGGTCTTCATTCCGGAACTTGACCAGCCGGTGGACGCCGGCGGCACGGGCGTTGGCGGTGGATTCCTTGATGCGCTCGGGGTCGATATCGATGCCGATGCCCCGGGTGCCGAACTGCTTTGCCGCGGCGATGACGATGCGCCCGTCGCCGCAGCCGAGATCGTATAGGACGTCGGTCTTCCGTACGCCTGCCAGCCCAAGCATCTGGCGAACGACTTCCGGCGACGAGGGCTCATAGCGCACGTCCGGCGCCCGCGTCGGGGCCTTCTGCGCCGCGACGCCACCGAGACCACCCCAAAGCAGCACTGCCAGCAAAGCAAAACGCCGGATTCGCATGTTTCGTTCTCGATCCGCAAGGAACTGACTCAATGAGTGTACACCTGCGGTGGGTTGATTGAGAGGATTTGCAGACTTTCTTATTAATGAATAAAGAATATTGCTTATCGCGCAGACTTCTGATATAGATAATTAGTAATGGTTAATTCGGATCAGATCCCAC
>JAEHDI010001236.1 GCA_016880505.1 Bryobacterales bacterium
GATGGGCTTGGAGGGCATCACCTGTGGTGAAGAAGTATCCGTGCTGCCAGTGGTGAATTAATGGGATTTCTTACTCCATGGTATCTGCTCGGGCTGGTCACCCTTGGGCTGCCCGTGTGGTTCCATCTGCTCAAGAAGCACAGGAGCGAGCCGGTTTCTTTTAGCTCGCTGATGTTCTTCGAGCGGCGGACACAAAGCTCGATCCTGCATCGCCGGCTCCAGCACCTTCTGCTATTCGCCTTGCGGGCGGCCCTCGTTGCCGCGCTTGTGTTGGCCTTCGCCGCGCCGTACCTGCCGGGGATAGCCGGAACGGCCGGCGATCGCCGGATGGCCGTGCTCGCCATTGACCGCTCGTTCAGCATGCGGCAGGGCGACCGGCTGGCCGAAGCGAAGCGGAAGGCGGTAGGGGTACTCGCCGGACTGCCCTCGGGCTCGCCGGCGCAGGTTCTCGAGTTCGCCGGACAAGCGCGCCTGGCTGGCGAACCGTCGTCGGATAAGGCCGCACTGCGCGCCGCTATCGAGACTGTGTCCCCGTCGGACTCCCGAAGCTCCTATGCCGATCTCGTGCGCGCGCTCCGGTCGGTGGCTCAATCGTCCCGGCTGCCACTCGACATCCATCTCTTCAGCGACATGCAGAAGACGTCGCTGCCCGCGGGCTTCGGCGATCTGCAACTTCCAGGAGACTCCCGGCTGTCTGTTCACTCCGTGGCCGCAGAGCGGCTGCCGAACTGGACGGTGGAAAGTGTCACCGCCCCTGACCGGATCTTCGATCCGAAGCGGGCGCGGGTCCAGGCCACCGTGGCGGGCTTCGGAACCGGGGCCGCCGAGTGCCAGGTCTCCCTTGTGGTTAATGGCAAGGTACTCGACACGAAGAGCGTCGCAGTGCCCGCTGGAGGCCGCGCCATCGTTGAATTTTCGTTGCTCGACGCGCCCTTCGGGATGAGCCGTTGCGAGGTTCGCGTCGACGCAGCCGACTCCTTCCCGGCAGACAACCGCTTTTTCTTTGCCGTCGAACGGGCCGACCCGCGCCGTGTACTGTTCCTCCATGAGCCTCGCGATACACGGTCGGCGGTTTATTTCCGCGCCGCGCTCGAAGCATCGGCCGAGGCAGCGTTCGCTCTCGATGCGGTTCCCGTGCCGCAGTCCGGCGGCGCCGTACCGTCGAAATACAGTTTCGTCGTGCTCTCCAACGTCGCTTCGATCCCTGCGAACTTCGAGAGCGAGCTGCGAAGCTTCGTCCGCGGGGGCGGTGCGCTTCTGATCGCTCTCGGACCATCGTCGGCAGTGAGAGGCAAGGTGCCGGTGCTCGACTTGGGGCTGGCCGAATCCCGTTACTCCTCCCGCAGCGGCGAGCGTTTTCAAACTGCGGAGTGGCTCGACTCCGGGCACCCATCCGTCCGGCGCGCCAACCGCTGGGACGGCGTACGGTTCTACCAGGTGCTTCGCATCGACGCCGGAGACGGCCGCGTCGTGGCACGCACGAGCGACCGCACACCCCTGCTAATCGAGAAAACTTTGGGCGCCGGACGTGTGCTGGTCTTTGCCTCCACCTTCGATAACA
>JAEHDI010001237.1 GCA_016880505.1 Bryobacterales bacterium
ACCTCACGGTCGAAGGCAACATCGGGTTCGGCCTGCGGCACAAGCGTTCGGACGACATCGGGAAGCGCGTTCGAGAGACCCTGCAACTGGTACAACTCGAAGGCAAAGAGAAACGCCATCCCTCCGAACTCTCCGGCGGCGAGCGGCAACGGGTGGCGCTCGCCCGCTCATTGGTCCTCGAGCCGGCGCTGCTACTCCTGGACGAGCCGCTGGCTGCGCTCGATCAAAAACTGCGCAAACAGATGCGCGCGGAGCTCAAGAGCCTCCAGCGCCGCGTCGGCATCACCTTCCTCTTCGTCACTCACGATCAGGAGGAAGCGCTCTCTCTTTCCGACCGCATCGCAGTCATGAATCAGGGCCGGATTCAGCAGATCGGCACGCCGCAGGAGGTTTACCTGCAGCCCCGGACGCGTTTCGTCGCCGGCTTCCTCGGCGCCGTCAACTGGATTAACGGCGCCGGCGTGCGGCCCGAGACAACTCACATCTCGCGGGTCATCCCGGAGGGTGGGGTGCGAGTCTATTCCGCGACCGTCGAAAGCTCGGTATTCCTCGGCAACTGCGTCCACGTCGAAGCCCGGCTCGCCACTGGCATACCCGTCGTGGCCGAGGTGCCGCGTCACGACGGCGCCTACGAGAGCGGCGAAAGCGTCCACGTCTGGTGGCGCACGTCGGACGAGCTCACCTTCGAGCACGAATCGGAATGACGCGGCTCAGGCTGTACTTTCTCACCCCTGCGGCGCTTTCCCTCACGCTGTTGTTCCTTGCGCCTCTCGCCATCGTGCTCGTCTACAGCCTGATGAACCGTGGCGTTTGGGGAGGGGTGGAACTTCCTTACACCGTCGAGAACTACCGCCGCCTGCTCGACCCGATCTACCTCGGCATCCTGCTGCGTTCCTTCCTGATGGCCGGCGCAGCGACGCTCGCGTGTCTCCTGCTCGGATTTCCACTGGCACTTTTCATTGCGCGTGCCGGAAAACGCCAGAACCTCTACCTTCACCTGGTCATTGTCCCGTTCTGGACCAGCTTCCTCGTCCGGACGTATGCCTGGATGTTTCTTCTCCGCGACACCGGACTGGTGAACACGGTGCTGCTCACGCTGGGCTTCATCCGAGAACCGCTGCCCCTGCTCTACAACCCTCTCGCGGTCCTGGTCGGTCTGGTCTACGGGTACCTGCCTTTCACGGTGTTGCCCCTATACGCCAACCTCGCGAAGATCGACCGCAGCCTGCTCGAAGCGGCGGCCGACCTGGGCGCAAGGCCGTGGCAGAGCCTCCGGCGCGTCATCGTGCCGCTGGCTGCGCCGGGCATTCGGGCCGGAGCGGTGCTCGTCTTCATTCCCTGCCTCGGCGCTTATCTGACTCCGGATCTGCTCGGCGGCAGCAAGACAATCATGATCGGCAACGTGATCCAGAACCAGTTCACCTCCGCGCGTGACTGGCCGTTTGGCTCCGCTGTGTCGCTGGCCGTGATGGCGATGGTAATGGCGCTGCTCCTCGGGTGGCTGCGGCGCGAAAAGGAGCGTTTGCTGTGAAACGCATGCTCTCGCTCTACGCTGTTGCCGCGTATTCCTTCCTGCACCTGCCGCTTCTGGTTCTCACGGTTTTCAGTTTCAACGCATCCCGCTTCACCATTTGGGAAGGTTTCTCGCTCGACTGGTACGCCGCGGCGGTTCGCGACCCCCAGCTTGTCGAAGCGGCGTTCAACAGCCTCGTGATCGCGGTTGTGGCGACCGTGATCTCCACCGTGATCGGTACGCTCTGCGCATATGGATTGTGGAAACGGGGATCGCGCTGGCTCTCCGGGACGCTATACCTCTCGCTCGTGACGCCCGAGATCGTGATGGGGATCTCCCTCCTGGCCTTCTATCAGTGGCTGTTCCGCTTTTTCGGCGCCCGGCTTGGGATGCATACGGTCATCGGCGCGCACGTCGCGTTCTCGATCGCCTTTGTCGTCGTAGTCGTGATTGCGCGGCTCCGCACGTTCGACGCAACCCTGGAGGAAGCGGCAATGGACCTCGGCGCCACCGAATGGCAGGCCTTTCGCTCGGTGACGCTGCCGGCCCTTGCACCCGCCGTCGCTGCCTCAGCGCTGCTCGCCTTTACCCTCTCCTTTGACGACTACGTCATCACCAGTCTGGTGGCCGGCGTGGACTCAGAAACGTTGCCGATGGTGATCTACGCGATGGCCCGGCGCGGCGCCAATCCGGTAGTGAATGCGGTCTCGGCTTTGATCGTGCTCGGGCTCGGGGTACTGATTCTCGCCGCGGAAAAGCTGAGGGAGACGTGAAGCGCCGCATCTTCCTGATGGGCCTGGCCGGCTTGGCCGGGTGCACCTCCGGCCGCCGACCGCGCCTCAACGTCTTCAACTGGTCCAACTACGTCGCGCCCGATACAATCGCAAATTTCGAGAGTGAATTCGGCGTGCGGGTCCGCTATGCCGTCTACGAAAGCAACGAGGAGATGCTGGCGAAGGTCATTTCCGGCAACTCGGGCTGGGACGTCGTCTTTCCGAGCAACTATTTCATCCGGCCGATGCGGGAGCAGCGATTACTCACGCCGCTCCGCCACGACTGGCTGCCGGAACTCTCCTCGCTTCGCGGGACGTTCCGGTCTCCTTCGTGGGATCCGGATCTCCGGTGGTGCGTTCCGTACATGTGGGGCGGCACCGGCATTGTGTACAACCGGAAGCTGGCGCCTCCGCCCATGTCCTGGAGTTTTCTCTGGGACGCACGGCTGGCCGGCCGGATCACCATGCTCGACGACCCCTCGGAGGTGTTGGGCGCGGCGCTGAAGAAACTCGGGGTTTCAGTCAACTCGACCGAGCCCGCCCAGCTCCGCCGCGCACAACGGGAAGCGCTGGCTCAAAAGCCGCTCCTGCGCGCATACCTTAATGCGGAGGTGCGTGATCAGCTCGTCGCCGGCGACGTTCTGAGCGCGCAACTCTGGACCAACACCGCGCAGCAAGCCCTGGACGGTTCTTCAGATCTCGGCTTCGTCTTCCCGTCCGAGGGATTCCCCCTCTACGCCGACAACGCGGCCATCCTCCGTGAGAGCCGGCGCCAGGAGCTGGCCCACCGCTTCATCAACTACCTCCTGCGGCCACGCGTCTCGGCGTCGATCGCCGGCGCGGCACGCGCCGCCACCGCCAATGGCGCCGCGCAGGCCCTGCTCCCGCAAGTACTGCGTCAGAATCCGACCCTGTACCCGCCGCCGGAGGTGCTTGCCCGCGGCGAGTGGTGGGAGACGCCCCCGGCCGCC
>JAEHDI010001238.1 GCA_016880505.1 Bryobacterales bacterium
ATCATGAAGGGGGACATCCAGCCGGATGCCGAGCCGACCGTAACGAAGTTCTTCGAGCGGCACGTCCGCACGTACGGCCGGTACAACAGCCGGGCACAACTCAGTCCCATGCACCAGGAAATCTGGGCGCACAAGACGTGCGACAACACGAGCGTCTTGAAAACCGGCCTGGCAATGATCGAGGGAATTGTCGGGCGCGACGGCGACGGTTTCGGCATCGGCAACGATCACCTGACAAACCTGGTGATGTTCGGCAAAGACAAGTTTCTGGTGGACGTGATCGGCCTTTATCTGGGCGGCCACGAACCGGGCAATGTGCACCTGTACCGCATCGCGAAGGAACGGGGCCTATGCCACACCTTCAACCCCTGGGAGATTCCGGTTTTCGAGTGGACGGACCAGGGACCGGTGGCGCGAAAGCTCTCGGATTACCCGCGTGCGCCGCTCAAGACCTACTATCTCCAGCGCGATGGCGAACCGCTCTTCCACCTGGTGAACGAACCGTTCGACTACGACCGGTATAAGATCTGAGAAGCTACGGCAGGTAGGGAGTCGCAGGTCGGGAGACCTGCGCTACGTTACGGCAGCGCAATCACTCCGAGATCTCCATCCGCGGAGCGGTGGGAGCACCGACCTCGGCAATCCGCGCCACAGTCGCCTCTGCCATCCGAACGTAACCCGCCGCGTGGGGGTCGTTCCTGTCGAGGAGCGCGACGGGACGACCGGAATCGCCGCCGGCCCGCACCTCCGGATCGAGGGAGAGTTCAGCCAGGAAGTTCACACCCATCTCTGCCGCCGTGCGTTTCCCTCCGCCGGAACTGAACACATCCACCCGTTTGTCGCAGTGTGGGCAGACAAGGTAGCTCATGTTTTCGACGATTCCAAGGACCTCGACATGCACCTGGCGGAACATGTTCACGGCTTTCCGGGCGTCCTCCAGCGAGACGTCCGAGGGTGTGGTAACCACGATCGCCCCGGTGATGGGAGCGGTCTGGATCAGGGTCAACTGGACGTCGCCGGTGCCGGGCGGGAGGTCGATGATCAGGTAGTCGAGATCGCCCCACTCGACGCCGCGCAGGAACTGCTGGACGACGCTGTGAAGCATAGGACCGCGCCAGATCAACGGGCGGTCGCCCGAGCTGAGGAAGCCCATCGACATGAGACGCACGCCGAACTGTTCGAGCGGCTGGATCATCTGGCCGCGCGAAACCGGCGTGTCACGGATGCCCATCATGAGCGGGACGTTCGGACCGTAGACATCGGCGTCCAGAAGGCCGACCCTGTGCCCAAGCCGCGCCATGGCGACGGCCAGGTTGACCGCGACGGTCGTTTTGCCGACGCCGCCCTTGCCCGATCCGACCGCGACCAGGTGCGACACACCGGGAATGGGCTGTTTGGGCTGTTCGCCCACCTGATTGGGATTCATTGCTTTCATCGTAGCATCGGATAAGTTCGTCCCCCGATGCTCGATCCCGCAGGCTACTGCTTCATCAGGTAATCCCAGTGCCTGCCGGCGATTGACACAACTCCAGGCACATCACGATCGAGGAGATAGCCGTCCCGAGCGAGCCCGCGGGCAGCCGCTTCGATCTTTTTCAGGTAGTCGGCACGGCCGGCGTATCGTTCCTGGATCGACCGGCGCGGGTCGCGGGTTTTCTTGCGGCCGGCGGCCGTCGACGGGAAGGGAATCCACGCTCCGGCCAGCCCGAACAACTCCTGAGGCGCGCCGATGTTCGGATGACGAAGATTCCAGCCGGTGTACGTCGCGAGTGGAGCCTGCACTTCGGGCATTCTGATCCCGCTCGTTTCGTTGCCGTCCGAGTCCACTTGCGGGACCAGAACCGGAAACGCTCTGCCGACGCGCGGAGGCTCAATGGACACGATCCCTTTGGTGCGGAACTCAGGCCCGTAGTCAATTCGCCAAGCCTTGTGAACGCGGGTCGAGGTCTGTATTCCAGGAATCTTTGGAAAACGTACGGCCCGCGGCGCGACGAGCGCACCAGCCTCAATGGCCGGGTATCGCGAGTGAGGCGGTTCGACACCATCGGCAAGCCAGCGCTGGAAGGCCACCAACAGCGCACGCATCGACCAGCGAAAGTCGTTCGGATTGCCGAGGTACCGCCTGCCATCTCGCTGCGGCGGGAAGGCGGACGGACCGTGCTGGCCGCCTGCGAAGAGGTAGATCCTCGTGTCCTTCGGCGGCGCGAAATCGGCGGCGCCGTCGAGGGTCGTGTGGATGAGAGACGCGGCGCGGCCCCAATATTCGTGTGAGCTGTTTGTGTAGAAGATTCTGGGGACAACATGCGCCCGCGTGGCGCGCGTGAGCAGGCCCTCATTCAGGCCGGTTTCCGGGTCAGCCTGATCGAGGTCGGAAAACGGGTAGATGTCCGTGGGGTAGAAGAGGTTCATGTACGTCTGGCCGTCGCGCGACGGCTGGGCGAAGCGGTGATTGAAACTGCCGCGTCCGGCCCCGGCGACATGCGCCCATACGCCGTCAAAGACGCGCCGGTGCTGCTCGTCCTGGTTGAAGCCGTAATAGAGAAACGTGCGCAGAAAACGACCGCTCTGCGAAGTCCCAAACCCGATCGCCCGCTTGATGTGGCGCCTCTCGTCGCCAAGGAGCGTGGCCCCGCTTCCGGGAGCGCCGTGCTTGAGAAAGGAAATGAAGTCTCGAATGCCGGCGGGCCCAAGTCCCACCAGGACCGGATCTTGCGCTTTGTAGACAATCTCGTAGATCTTGCCGGGCTCGAGTCCCGCGCCAACGAAGACGTGTGCCCGGTCGGACACCGGCTTTCCATTCTCTTCGCGGGCGAATCGCCACTGACTCTTCGGCACGATACGCCGTTTTCCTTCCACGGAATCACGGACCGTGAGTTGGATGGAAGGGTCGCGCGGGTCGATGACCGGATACGCGATCATCGTCCGGTCCGCGAGCGAAAAACTGCGCACACGCCGATTCGGCACGTACTCCGAGCGAACGAGTCCGGTGATGGGTCGTCCTGCGTCACGGGCCACCGGAGCATAGAGACGCAGGAGTTTCGGGTCGCGCGGAATGTCGTGTTGCCATCCGAGCCAGGCCAGTGTGAAACCCTGCTCGAAAAGAAAGCCGTCACCGAACTCTCCTTTGGCGCTGGGATCGTCGACAGGTACGGCCCGGTTGAAGGTGCTGACAAGACCTCGTCCGCCACGGTTGGAGACTTCGAAGAGGACCGTTCCATTGCCCTTCGCCGCGTCGGTCGGCTTCATCAGATAGAGATCCGCCGAGAATTCAACTTTGCCTTGAGCGTTTTCGGGCGCGAGGTCGATGTCCGAGATGATGCGATTGGCGGGCAGTTTCGGGTCAACGGCGAAGTAGACCCTCGCAACGATCCGTTCGTACGAACCGGCGGGCCCCATCGACCTTCCGTTGAGCACGTCGTCACGATCGACTAGTTCCACCTTCACAACCGAGGCGGAAAGAGAGAGACAGGCTAGCAGACAAGAAAGGGCGACGCGTCGTCCCGGCATAGAGAAATATTA
>JAEHDI010001239.1 GCA_016880505.1 Bryobacterales bacterium
AATCGGCAGGTGGCACTGAAGGTGATCAGCGTCGCAGACGCGAATGGCGAACTCGCTGCGCGGCTCTTGCGCGAGGCACACGTGATCGCTCAACTCGAGCACCCGGGAATCGTCCCCGTTCATGACGTCGGCACTCTCCCCGACGGCCGCGTCTTCTACGCCATGAAGCTGGTGCAGGGCCTCGACCTCGAGCAGCACCTGATCCACTCCGGCACGCTCGCGGGACGCTTGCGGCTGTTCCAGAAAATCTGCGAAGCGGTATCGTTCGCCCACGCCCATGGCGTGCTGCATCGCGACCTGAAGCCGCAGAACATTATGGTCGGTCCGTTTGGAGAAGTCCTGGTCATGGACTGGGGCCTGTCCAAAATCGTGAACCGGGACGCCGCTGCCGACAACACTAAGCAGGAAAGGACGAATTCTGGAATCGCCAGCCTGGATTCAGCTCGATCACAGGACAATTCTGTGTTCGAAATGAAGACCGAGCACGGCGCAGTCCTGGGCACTCCCGGATACATGGCTCCTGAGCAGACTCACGGCGACACGCAAACACCGAATCAGCGTGCCGATATCTATTCGCTGGGCGCGATACTGCACTTCCTGCTGTCGAATGCATTGTCGGAACGCATCCCCCGTGCCTTGGTCGCAATCGCAAATAAAGCCCTGGCGGAAGACCCAGCCGCACGCTATTCCACGGTACAACTCCTTGAAGACGACATTTCTCGTTTCCTCGACGGCCTGCCAGTCACCGCATACCCCGAGAGCCTGCTCGTCCGCGCCTGGCGTTGGACGGTCAAGAACCGCGCCTGGATCCTGCTGATTGTCGCGTACCTGGTCATGCGAATGCTTTTGATCCTATGGCGGCGCTAGCTGGCTAAAGGATTTTTCCGCAATGTTGAATAGAAGGTAACGGGCAAACGCCCTCTAGGAGAATGCATGAACAAAGCATTACTGGGATTGTTACTCGGCGGCTTCCTCGGCATCTTTGATGGGCTGACTGCGTGGTTCACTCCCGCAGCCCGCGCCCAGTTGATCGGCATCGTGATCGGATCGACCGTCAAGGGCCTGATCGCCGGCGTGCTCATCGGCTACTTCGCGCGCAAAGTGCGCTCCCTGCCGCTGGGCATCGCCTTCGGGTTAGGCATCGGCTTGCTGCTGGCATTTGCTGTGGCTGCCATGCCCGATCCCTCCGGCAAACACTATTATTTCGAGATCATGCTGCCGGGAGGCATCGTCGGGATGATCGTCGGCTACGCCACTCAACGCTTCGGCGCGGCGCAAGCTGCCGTCAGCCGTTAAACTGGCTGTCGAAAAAGCCCGGAACGCGGTAAAGTAGGCGGTCGCCCGATGATCCACATGCCGCCTCCGGATTCTTCCACTCGCGCCCGCGATCACCTCGCCAATGAACGCACGTTCCTGGCTTGGGTGCGCACCGGAGTCGCCGTGGTTGTGTTCGGGTTCGCATTAGGACGCTTCGCCCTGGCCATCCGTGAACTGCTGCAGATGCAAGGCCAGGTTCCGCACACTGCCGGCGCATCCGTCTGGTTCGGAATAGTGGCCATCGTGGGTGGCGTCGTGCTGGTGTGGGCAGGCTTGAATCGCTACCGACAAACTCGCACTCAACTGGACAACGCGAACTTTCAACCCGCTGGGTTCTTGATCGATCTGGTGGGCATCCTTACCATTCTTTTCGGACTGGCGCTGGCTGGTTACTTGGTGTACATCCACCAAAGCTTGCGCTCACAATAAAAACTCCTATGGCGAATGACCTCGAAAAAGAAACAGCTGCCCGCGCCAGCTTGCGCTTCGTCCGCGATGGAGACGTTGTCGGGCTGGGAACCGGTTCGACCGCGGCTTACGCCGTTCGCTTCCTTGGGGAACGCGTGCAAGCCGGGTTAAAGATTCGCGGGATTCCAACTTCGGTCCGCACCAAAGAATTGGCGGCCAGCCTCGGGATCCCGCTTACTACGCTCGACGAGTGTCAGCAGATTGATGTCACCATCGACGGCGCCGATGAAGTGAATCCCCATCTGCAACTGATTAAGGGTGGAGGTGGGGCGCTGCTGCGCGAGAAGATCACCGCGTCGGCCTCACGGCAACTGGTGATCATCGCCGACTCCAGCAAGCAAGTGCC
>JAEHDI010001240.1 GCA_016880505.1 Bryobacterales bacterium
ATCGGAACTTCATCTTACGCGCGGAGTGGCGATTCCAGACCGAAGGCTGGACCGGTGCACCGCAGGAATGGCCGAACGCGGGCTTCTTCATCAACGCCGGCGCCATCGAAAAGGGTTGGCCCATGTCCCAGGAGGTCCAGGGTCACTTCGGCGAGGCGGGCAGCCTCTTCGGCGTGCGAGGTGGCAAGGTGACGGGCGCTAAACGGGGTCCGATCGTGAAGGACCGTCCGCCGTTCGGCTCGTGGGATCGCTACGAGATCACACAGCAGGAAGGGCGCATCAAGGTCGTCCTCAACGGAAAGCTGGTCAACGAAGGGTCTGACGCCGAGCCGGAAGAAGGCACGATCTGCCTTCAGTCGGAAGGCTGGCCGGTGGATTACAGGAATGTCGAAATCAAGGAGCTGAAATAGCCATGACACGTCGCCAGATTCTCGGCGCGGGCGCTGCGTTGCTTGGCCGGGCGGGCCTAGGCGTCTCCACCGCCGCGGCGCAGTCCGCGCCGACGAAGTTCCAGATCGGCTGCATGACCCTTCCGTATGCACCCTTCCCGCTGGAGCGGGCACTGAAGGGAATCGCCGCGGCCGGGTGCCGCTACGTGGGATGGGGTACCACGCATAACGAGTCATCAGCGAAGCGTGTGCCGGTGATCGCGCCGGACGCACCTCCGTCCGCGGCCCGGGAGCTTGCCAAGCGCTGCCGCGACCTCGGACTCGAGCCGGTGATGATGTTCTCGGCGATCTACGTCAACGACCCCGAGTCGGTCAAGGTGCACACTCGCCGGATCGAGCAGGCAGCCGCGGCCGGCATTCCATTCATCATCACGTTCGGGCACACAAGCGCCGAGGCGTACGACGTCTGGATCAAGAATCTCAAACTGCTCGGGCCGATCGCACGGCAAAACGGCGTGACCCTCACGATCAAACAGCACGGCGGGAACACGGCGACGGGACAGCAGTGCGCGAAGATCATCGCGGACGTGGCCGACGACGGCGTCAAGTTGTGCTACGACGCCGGAAACGTTCTCGACTACGAAAACAACGATCCGATCCCCGACATCCAGACCTGCTGGCGGGACATCCGGTCATTTGCGATTAAGGACCATCGCAACACGCCGCAAGATCAGGACTGCGGGCCGGGTTTCGGCGAAATCGACCATTACAAGCTGCTGATGCCGGTGTTGCGGACAGGGCTGACGATCCCGTTGATCTGCGAGAACATTTTCGAACCGCTCATCGAGCGGCCGAAAGACCCCGAGGGAACGGATGCGCTGGCGCGCCGTGCGCGCGAATATCTCGAATCCGTCATCCGCGGATTAGAAACCACGCTGAAAGCGTGAGGCGAGGCGGCGCCGCACCCGGGCTACCGCGCCACCCCTTCGATTTTCAAGGCCTCGTTCACAAGGCCTTTGGCAGCCTCGACCTCATAGGTATCGCTGCCTGAACCGGGGCGAACGAGGTGCTCGGACGTCCGTTGCGCGTCACCTTCGCGCCAGACGTGGGCCACGCGGAGCGCGGTGGGAACGCGCGGCTCCGAGTGGACTGCGCTGTTGGCAATCACCTTCTCGAAGCCGCCTCCGGAGATCGACAGGCGCAACCGGCAGTGTTCGCCGTCGAGCGTCTTCTCGTTGATCACGTGGTTGAACCACATGTGATTCATGTCGTGCTCGGGATGGCCGGAAAATCGGTCGAGTTGCCGCCATGTCCGGCCATCGTCCTCGGAGAGTTCCAGTGTGACGGATGTTCCGGAGGGTTTGCCGCCAACTGCGCGTGCACGGATGCTGATGCGTGCCTCGTCGACGGATCCTTTCGGACCGAGATCGAATGTGAGGACGCCGGGGCGCTGCGGGTCCCGTGGGCGCAGGTAGGGAAACTGGTCGAACGTATCGAGGTTCTCGAGTTGTTGGCCGGGGAGTTGTTCGCCTTTCTGCCAGGAGCTCTCGTTGTAGAACGTCCTGCGCGGCTTGGTCGAGACACGGAACGTGTTGCGTCCTGCGACGAGCCGGGGTAACGCCATCGGTGAGAGTTCAACCCAGGTTCTGAACTGAAGGTCTTCCAGACCCACCTGGCCGCTACCCTTCCGGTCGATCCATTCGAACTTCACCTGGTAGGCATACTTCCCGACGACGTGCCGGCTCAGGTCGACCTGAAAGGGCACTGCGCCGAGCCACCGGTTCTTCCACATTTCCTTCCAGGTACGGCCGGCATCCGTACTGACCAGAATCCTGTTCTCATCCGAGCTGTCGGCACGCCAGAAGAGTCCGCCCACGACGGCAGCATCGCTGTCGTCCTCGAAATTCGTGAGGTCGTTCTGTAGCCCGACGATGACAAACGGGCTGTTCACCTCGACCACCAGCGACGCGGGACGATTCGGCGCCGCTGCCGCAAGCAGAGGTTTCTCACGGTCCTTGAGCACGGCTACTCCCTCCATCTCCGGGTTCTCCAGCCGGAACGCTTCCGAGCGAAGGTCCGGCTTGTATTCGATCAAGCCGTTTCCATACGCTGCGGGAGGCTTGTCGCACCACGCGAGCGAGCCCCGCCGGACCGGTCCCACGACCCAGTAGTCCTTGTAGACGGCGCCAATGTCTTCGCGAAGCTGCGTCAGCAGATAGCGGTCCTTGGGCCGGTAGAACATCGTCACCGATTCGCCAGTTCGGACCGCGAGGTTCATCATGTGGGC
>JAEHDI010000165.1 GCA_016880505.1 Bryobacterales bacterium
GACGGGTCTTGGGCGGGTCCGCCCATCCTGGCCGACCGGGATGGCTGCTCCGCTCGAAGATGTCCCAAGGGTCGTCGCTCCCGTTCGCGTCTACATCGACCGTTCGCCGGTGGAGGTCACCCGCGCCTCCCTCGCTCCCGGCTATGTCGGCTTCTACCTGGTTGAAATCCGCCTGCCCGCCATCGTGAACTCTGGCCCCGCCGAATTGTACGTCGAGGCGGGAGGCGAGGAAAGCAACCGGGTAAGGATTTATCTGGAACCCTGATTCCTTGCCGCGGTGGATCTTCGCCGGCAGACGTTTTTTGGGTTACACTGCATAGGTTCCGAGGGTAGCTAATGATCAGAGCGATGAAATATCTGCTTCCCGCGATTGTTTGTATCGGCCTGTTCGGCCAAGCGGTAAAGGAGAACGAACAGGCCGATCCGCTGGCTCCGTACTATCCGACGCCCGAGACCATTGTCGACAAAATGCTACAGTTGGGCGGCCTGAAGGCAGGCGAGAAGATGTTCGACCTTGGCAGTGGCGACGGCCGCATCGTCATCATGGCGGCTCAGAAATTCCATGCCGACGCCACCGGCGTCGAGTTCGACAAGGACCTTTGGAGACAAAGCACCGACAAGATCAAGAGCCTGAACCTGCAGAAGACTGCCCGCATCATCCACGGCGACATCATGCTTCAGGACTACAGTTCGGCTGACCTGATCACCGTGTATCTGCTGCCGTCCTCCAACGACAAGGTCCGTCCCTTGCTCGAGAAACAACTCAAGAAGGGGACTCGCACCGTGGCGCACGATTTTGAGTTCTCCGGTTGGACTCCGGAGAAAGTGGAGCAGATAGAAGACGACGGGGAGGGTCGTAGTCACACCCTGTACCTCTACCGGCGATAGGCCGGGCCCGTGGCGTAAGGCTCTCGGTTTGACGTAGGGCGCGGGCGGCCGCACCCGAGCGGGCCCGTGTATGGTTCGCAACTTTGGCTGGCAACGACAATGCAGACGTAGACGCCTGGCGGCGGGTTCTGGCGTGGACACGCCTCGCGCTGGCGGTCTGCAGTGTCGGCGTACAACTCCGTTCCGCCGCCCCTGCCCGTTCTGGCGTGACCGTGCTGGCCGCCGCGTTTACGCTGTATAGCCTTGCCGGGCTGAGCCGGCGCTCCGCCGGAAAGGCCGGCGGCGACCTCCTCAGCCTCATCTCCGACACGATCTTCTTCCTCGTATTCGCCGGTTTCGGATCAGACCGCTCCCTCTGGCTTGTCTCAGGGTTCTTCGTCTATCTCCTGCTGTCGGCGGTAGTGACGCACGAATGGTGGGACCCCTTCATTGTCGTTGGGGCCTCTGCGGGGTTCTTTGCGATCGCACATCCGCCGTACGGAGGAGACCTCTGGCGGATCATTCTGCCTGGCGGCGTGCTGGCATGCCTGCTGGCGCTTCGGAAGCGGCGCCTTTGGCAGAGTCTATCGGCCCGGACCGCCGAGGCTGACATGCTGCGCTCGAGTCTCGCGACCGCCCGTGAGGATGAACGGCAGCGGATCGCCGGTGATTTTCACGATGGCCCGCTGCAGAGCTTTGTCAGCTTGCAGATGCGACTCGAGGTGTTGCGCCGGCTCATCGAACGGGACTTTCACGGCGGCATGAGCGAACTTCAGGACATCCAGGAATTCATAAAGGCTCAGGTCCAGGAAATGCGGGCGTTCCTCCGCGGCATGAGGCCAGTACCGATCGAGGAGCGCGGACTGTCCATATCGATCCGGCGCATTGTGGCTGAATTTCAGAAGGACAGCGGAATAGACGTCACTTTTGAGGGTAACGACCGGACTGACAGCATCGCTCCAGCGACCGCCATGGAGGTCCTTCAAATCGTCCGCGAGGCGTTGCACAATGTGCGGAAACATGCCGGCGCCTCCCGGGCGGCGGTCGCCGTGACCCGTGACTCCAGCCGACTGGAAGTCGCCGTCGAAGACAACGGAGCGGGTTTCACGTTCGCCGGATGCTACACTCTCGACGAACTGGATCAGTTGCGACTCGGTCCGAGCAGTATCCGGCGCCGCGTCCGGGGGCTCGGAGGCGATCTTGTGCTGGACTCCAAGCCGGGTCGAGGTTCCCGTCTCAAAATCCGAGTCTCTGTATGAGTCTCACGCGGATAGGGGCCGCATCGGGGGCCGCCGGGCTCACTTTGTTCGCCTTCGGCTGCGGCCGTTATGCCGACTTCGCCTTGCCGGCGCCTGGCCAGCCGGGTACCTCCACCTCATTTCGATGGGAAGCGATGAGGGAACCCGTGCTGACACGGGGACCGGACGGAGCTTGGGATGCAGTTGACGCCCTCAATCCCTCGGTTGTGAAGGAAGGCCATCGTTACCTGAATCTCTACTCGGGTTTCGATGGGCGTTCCTGGCGCACCGGCCTGGCCGTATCGGACGACGGCGTGGTTTGGACCCGCCTGGGCAAGGTTCTCTCCCCCGATCCCGCCTCCTGGGAGGGGGATTACATTGCAGCCAACGGTTCTTTGTACCGTTCCGGTTCCCAATTCCTGTACTGGTATCAAGGGGGCCGGCCGCCGGCGATTGGACTCGCCCGTTCCACCGACGCGCGACATTGGGTGAAAACAGGCGTTCCCGTCCTTCGGCCGGGCCCGCGAGGCAGTTGGGACGAACGCGGCGTGGCCGACCCGTACGTCGTTCAGTCTGCCGCCGTGTTCTACATGTACTATCTCGGCCAGGATCGCGCGCGCCGCCAGCGGCTTGGCATCGCCCGCTCCTTCGACGGGGTCGAATGGCAGAAACTCCGATCGAACCCGATCCTCGAACCGGGCCCTCCGGGAACCTTCGATGAGAACGGACTTGGCGAACCTGCCGTCTGGGCATCCCACGGCAGTTACTGGATGCTCTATACAGGACGTGACCGGCATGAGCAGCGCCGTCTGGGTCTGGCCCGATCCCCCGATGGCGTTCGGTGGGTGCGCGTGGGCGACTTTTCCGCGGTTGCCGGCGAACAATCCTGGAACTCCAAAGTCGTCTGCGATCCCTCGGTCGAGGTGGACGACGGTCTGATCCGCGTCTGGTTTGGAGGCGGCAACGTCGCTTCGCCCGACGAAAACCTGAACGGACAGATTGGCCTGGCGGCGCTCCGTCCGGTTAATGCTAACCTGACGAAGTGAATGTCGGCATCACTTGTTATCCGACGTACGGCGGCAGCGGCATCGTGGCGACCGAGCTTGGTTTAGAACTCGCCAATCGCGGCCACAACGTCCACTTCATCAGCTACGCGAATCCAATCCGGCTTGATCCAGGCATCCCGCGTATCCACTACCACGAGGTTGAGGTCAGCACTTACCCACTCTTTCAGTTCCCTCCCTACTGCCTCGCTCTTGCTTCGCGCATGGCGGAGGTGGCCGAGGGCTACAATCTGGATCTCCTGCACGTACACTACGCGATCCCTCACTCGATCTCAGCCATGCTGGCCCGCGATATGTTGGCCGCGAAGCGCCGGCTTCCGTTCGTCACGACTCTTCACGGAACGGACATTACGCTGGTTGGTGCAGACCGATCGTACTTCCCTATCACGCGGTTCTCCATCGAGCGTTCTGACGGAGTCACCACAGTCAGCGAGTATCTCCGTACCCAGACGGTGAAGGTATTCGGCGTCACGAATGAGATCCGGGTCATCCGGAACTTCGTCAATTGCGAGATGTACCGGCCCGAGCCGGAGCGGCACGAAGCTCGGTATTACTCCCCTCTAGGGGACAAGCTGTTGATTCATATCTCCAACTTCCGGCCGGTGAAGCGGGTGCTCGACTGTGTCCGCATTCTTTACGAGGTGCGCAAGGAGACGCCCGCGCACCTTCTGATGGTGGGTGACGGTCCGGAGCGGGGTCCGGCCGAGGTTCTAGCACGAGAATTGGCGGTAGAGAAGCACGTGACGTTTCTGGGAAAACAGAGTCATGTAGAGCGCGTCATCCCACAGGCCCATGTGCTGCTCCTCCCGAGCGAACTAGAGGCTTTCGGGCTGGCGGCCCTGGAGGCGATGGCCTGCGGAGTGCCGCCGGTGGCCACCCGGACAGGCGGTGTGTCGGAACTCGTAACCGACGGCGTGAGCGGCTTCCTCGAACCGGTCGGTGACGTGGCCGCACAAGCGGCCCGGGTGGTGGCGCTGCTCACCGATGACGGCCTCCATCAGCGGATGTCCCAAGCCGCCCGGGAGACCGCGTTGGAACAATTCGCCAGTTCGCAGGTGATCCCGATGTACGAACAGTACTACGAAGCGGTCTGCTCCCGATGAGTTGAATCCTTATAATCGGTTGAAAACAAACTGGTTCCATGTGTTCGCGGGACTGGAAAGGCGGGCTGCGCCTGTGTCGGGCGACAGTGGCTATTGGGCGGCATCAAGCCGTTTTCGACACCTTCGTGTGCTACGGGAACTTTTGTCGCCATTTGACGTCAAATCTTTTGCAGGGCGTAGTGGATCGTGGTAGTTTGAAAGTGAAATTGCCGGTTGAGGCGCTACCGTGACCGAATCGCTTGCGAGTGTCGAAACTCCCGATCTCCTGGAGGAGGTCGCCGCCCCACGCGAGGCAGCCGTGGCAGTGGAGGACGAACGTCTTGTTGAAGGGCTGCGACTGGGAGCGGAGGCCGCCTATGAGACGCTGATCCAGCGCTTTCAACAACCGGTCTTCAACCTGGTGAGCCGTCTGCTCCGGGATCCCGACGAAGCCTGCGACGTGGTGCAAGAGGTGTTTCTTAAGGTTTTCCGAAAAATCGGTTTGTTCCGCGGAGACAGCAGCTTGAAGACGTGGATCTACCGGATTGCTGTCAATGAAACCAACAACCACTGTCGCTGGAATGGCCGCCACCGTCACCAGGAGGTTGACCTCGAAAGCTGTCCCGAACACGGCCGCAGCTACCGTGACACCCTGCCGGCCTCGGGCCGCTCGCCGTTCGACTACGTACTCGATCGTGAGCGGCAAGGGTTGATCGAGGCAGCACTCGCCGACCTCAACCCGACCTTTCGCTCAGTTGTCGTTCTTCGTGATGTGGAGGAGCTGAGTTACGAGGAAATTGCAGCGATTCTCCAGGTGCCTCTCGGTACGGTGAAGTCACGGATCCTGCGTGGTCGTGACGCGCTGCGCCGGGGACTCGAAACGCGGCTGGAATCTGAGCCGGCCTTCCGGTTGATGCCGCAGACTGTGGAGTGATGGTATGAATTGCCACAGGGTTCAGCGTTCCCTTTCGGCCTACGCCGACGACGTCGTGTCGGCGCGGGAAAGGGTGGACATCTCCGGGCATCTGGCCGGTTGCAGGGACTGTGCCGCACTCGCACAAAGGCTGCAATTGATGCGATCGGCTTTGCGGGCCTTGCCGGTACGGACTCCTCCGAATCACTTGACTACCAGGCTGACCGTGCTGGCGTCACGGGAGCGGATCCGCCGTCTCCGTCGTGGCACCTTCGCCGGCCTCGTCGGTGAGTTGGTCGGGACGGCCAGGCTCTGGCTCGAAAACATCATGCGGCCGCTTGCCCTCCCGTTCGCCGGCGGTCTGGTATCCGCTGTGGTCCTGTTCGCCGTCATGACGCCTGTGTTCGCGCCTCCGGAGAATATGAGAGTGGACGACGTACCGACCATCCTCTCCACCGAGGCTGCATTTGTCAGCATGGGGCCGTTCACCCTGAGCGATGAGGACATCGTAGTGGATCTGACTGTGAACGAGCAGGGCCGCATGGTCGACTATTCCACGCCCAAAGGGCAGCGGTGGGTCAAGGACCCGGAGATCCGCAAGAGCGTCGAGAACGCTCTGTTTTTCACTCTCTTTTCGCCCGCCACCAACTTCGGACAGCCTTTGTCCGGTAAGCTCCGCCTGACGTTCCGCCGCACCCAGATCGACGTGCGGGGCTGACGGCGGCGCGTTGGGACGGAGACTCGGCCAGCATTTTCTTCACAAGGATTCCGTCCTGCATCGGATTGCCGAGGCGGCGTGTCCCGATACGGAACCCTTGGTAATCGAGATCGGCGCGGGAACGGGTGCGCTCACCCGGCACCTCCGCTCGCGCGCCGGGCGGGTGGTGGCGATCGAAGCCGACCCCATCCTGATTGGACGTCTCTCCGAGAAGTTCGCTCGAACCGCCAACCTCGAACTCGTTCGCGGCGACGTCCTGGAAACCGATCTCTCCCAGTGGGGCCCGGCCGTGTTTGCAGGCAATCTGCCGTACTACATCACCTCGCCGATCCTGCGGAAGGTGCTGGATCTTGGGCCGTTGCTTCGGCGCGCGGTATTTCTCGTCCAGCGCGAGGTCGCCCTGCGGCTCGTCGCCATTCCCGGTACCCGCGACTACGGTTTCCTGACCGTGCTTGCCCGCCTGTCCTCGGAACCCGAGTATCTGTTCACCGTTCCGCCCGCGGCCTTCCGTCCACCGCCCAAGATCGATTCGGCGGTAGTCCGATTTACTCCGCTCGCTGTCGCCGACCGGTGGGGTATAGACGATCCGTCCTCTTTCCTCGAGTTTGTCGGCCAATGTTTCCGCCAGAAACGGAAGACCATCCGAAACAACCTTGCCGGCCTCTTCGGTAAGACCTTACTCGACGGAACACCCGAAGCCTCGCAACGGGCCGAACAGTTGTCCGTGGGCGAACTCGCCGCTCTCTACCGCCGCTTGCGCGCTCAAGGTTGATTGCCGATACCCTATACTTGAAATTTGACGCCTCGTTGTCTTTCCTGTGTGTGAACAGCCCTCTTGCCGAGGCCGTAAGTCATAATGACGACACCGTTGAAGCCTGTACGGGTGCGTTACGCGCCCAGCCCAACCGGAGATTTCCATGTCGGCGGCGCTCGAACGGCGCTGTTCAACTACCTGTTCGCCCGCCATCACCGCGGCAGTTTCATTCTTCGCATCGAGGACACCGACCAGAAGAGATACAATCCGCAGGCTCTCGCATGGCTTCTAAATGGGCTGCGCTACCTCGGACTCGATTGGGACGAGGGTCCGGAGGCTGGTGGCGACTACGGTCCGTACGTTCAGACCCAACGCCTCGATGTCTATCGGCGCCATTGCGGCCGGTTGCTGGATTCCGGAGCCGCGTACCGGTGTTTCTGCACTCCGGAGCGGCTCGAAGCCGTGTCAAAGGAGTTGCAGAAGAAGGGGTTGAACCCCGGCTATGACCGCCTCTGCCGAAACCTGGATCCCGAGGAAGCAGCCCGGCGAGCCGCAGCCGGTGAACCTCACACGGTGCGATTCAAGCTGCCGCTGGACGGGGAGATCGCGGTTCACGACGTCATCCGCGGCGACATCACGTTCCAGAACGCCAATTTGCAGGATGCGGTACTGATGAAGTCCGATGGCATCCCGACGTACCACATGGCAAACGTCATTGATGACCACCTGATGGAGATCAGCCACATCCTCCGAGGCGATGAATGGGTCAACAGTCTGCCCCTTCACATCCATCTCTACACCGCCTTCGGTTGGGAGCCGCCGGTGATGGCTCACCTGCCGCTTATCCTGAACCCAACGGGAAAGGGGAAGATGAGCAAGCGCGAGGATCGCGCGCCTGACGGGCGCAAGCTGCCCGTGTTCGTGCGCACCTTCGAGGAGATGGGTTACCTGCCCGCGGCGATGATCAATTACCTCGCCCTGCTTGGGTGGAGTTACGACGACAAGACCGAAATCATGGGCC
>JAEHDI010001241.1 GCA_016880505.1 Bryobacterales bacterium
CCCGGCCATCACCTGCTGACCTGGTCAGACCCTGATTACCCAGTGCTGCTGCGCGAAATCCCCGACCCGCCACTGGTGCTTTATATCGCCGGGGAGCGGCCGCTGCTGTCGGCCCAACAACTGGCGATTGTGGGCAGCCGCAATCCCACACCCATGGGCCGCGAGAATGCGCGCGCGTTCGCCAAAAGTCTGGCCGGAGCGGGGCTGGCGATCACCAGCGGCATGGCGCTGGGTGTGGACAGCGCCGCACATCGCGGCGCGCTCGAAGCGGGCGGGAAAACCATCGCGGTGGCCGGCACCGGGCTCGATCGGGTGTATCCGGCGCGGCATCGCGACCTGGCGCATGAAATCGTCAAACACGGCGCGCTCGTGTCGGAATTTCCGCTGGGTACGCCGCCATTGCCGGAAAATTTCCCGGTGCGTAACCGTATTATCAGCGGTCTTTCCCTGGGCACGCTCGTGGTCGAGGCGGCACTGCAGAGCGGTTCGCTCATCACCGCACGCATGGCGAATGAACAGGGGCGCGAGGTATTTGCCATTACCGGATCGATCCATGCTCCGCAGTCGCGCGGCTGTCATGCGCTCATTCGCCAGGGCGCCAAGCTCGTGGAAACCGCGCAGGATATTCTCGAGGAACTCGGTCCGTTGGCCGGTGTGGCACTTCAGGCCGCGCATGAAAACACGCCGCCGGGGCCGCGGTTGGATTCAACGATGGAAACGTTGCTGGAACATATCGGTCATGATCCGGTCAGTATCGATACTCTCATCGAACGCTGCGGATTGACGGCGGATGCTGTTTCCTCCATGCTCTTGCAAATGGAGCTGAACGGACTCGTGTCGAATTGTCCGGGCGGCAAGGTTCAAAGGATTTCCCGATAACGCGAGTTAAAGAGAGAGCGCAGCCCGCTGATGAAAGAAAATGTTTTCGATGTGCTGATGTACTTGTTCGAAAACTACATGGATGAAGGTACGGAGTTCCAACCCGATCAGGAAGCGCTTACCCACGAACTGACCCAGGCCGGTTTCCGCCGCGGCGAAATCCGCAAGGCCTTTTCCTGGCTGGACGGTCTGTCGATGTTGCGCGAGATCAATCACGGTCAGCCGCGCGCGGGAAGGTCCGCCTCGATTCGCCACTACACCCCGAAGGAGCATGAAAAGCTCGACGAGGAATGCCGCGGCTATCTGCAGTTCATGGAAACCAGCGGCGTGATTGATCCTGCCACGCGCGAGGTCGTGATCGACCGGCTGATGGCGCTGGAAGTCGATGAGATCGCGCTGGATCAGCTCAAGTGGGTGATGCTGCTGGTGCTGTTCAACCAGCCGGGACAGGAATACGCCTATCACATGCTCGAGGACATGGTGTTTGATGAAATGCAGGGTCATCTGCATTGATTTCCATCATTATTCGATCGTCGTCGCGACCGTTGCCTGACAGCAACTTTAGTTTCCAGGCTTGACAAGCCCCGCCTGTTATCGACAACAATTCGCCCCTGACGCAACTCCGGTGCGCGAAAATGCGCCGGGATGCAATTAGTGCGATGCTCATCCCGCGCCATTTTTCCGGAAAGCAGCGCGGGCAGCAATTACTTTTACTGCAGTAGTCATTGAGTTAACTGAATGTCAAAACATCTGATTGTGGTGGAATCGCCGGCCAAGGCCAAAACCATGTCCAAGTATCTGGGCAAGGATTTTACTTGCCTGGCCTCATACGGACATGTGCGTGACCTGCTCCCGAAACAGGGCGCGGTGGACACGGAGAACAACTTCGGCATGAA
>JAEHDI010001242.1 GCA_016880505.1 Bryobacterales bacterium
CTTCAGGATGTGCTCGAAACCGCTCGTGTACTCCCGGAAAATCTCCTCGTCAAACGCGCGGTACCGGCCGTCGTTCATGCCCAGCATCACCGTCATCACCGTAGGCTTGTACGCAACCACATCCCGCTGGAGTCGCTTGTCGATCGGCCCGCCGCCTCCGCCGGTCACGCGGTCGCCACCCCATCCGGAATGAACGAACCGAACCGGCAGCTTCGGGTAGCGCGTCACCACGAACGTCTCGACGAAGGTCGTGTACAGCCGCTGATCGGTGATGCTGTCACCGTAGAACACGACCGTGTCATTCGGCCGCAACGAAAAGCCGTCTTGCGCCGGCATGACGCAGACGAACGCAATAGCGAGGCTCGGCAGGAATCCCAAACGCATAATCTGCCCATGGTACTTCGAAAACTTCGGACACACGGCGCCCTGTGATATAAAAGGGTCCTTATAGGCGAAGACCGAATGCAAAAATCCAAACTGCTGATTGCGATTCCTTTGCTCGTCGTGCTCGTCGGCGCGGGGTGTGGCGGGAGTTCCTCGCTGCGCACGTGGCACGTGGATTCCCTCGTCAAGGTGTTCCCCGACGACAAGCCGGGCACGAATGAGCTGTCAGACAAGACCTGGCTTGTTGCACGCAACGGCCACGTCAACGTTCAGGTGGCCCTCCGTTCGGAAAAGGCGATCCCTCAACTGCGAGTCGAACTCAAAGCACCCGAGAACGCCGGCAAGAAACTCGAGGCGGAAGCGCGCTGGGTCGATTACGTGCCCATCGGGTCCAACCCGCCCGGCACGCCGTTCGACGAGTTGGTTCGTCCCGCTCCCGGCTTATTTCCCGATCCGCTGATGGAGACGTGGCCGTTCGAGCTGAAGGCAGCCACCACGCAGCCAGTGTGGGTTACGGTCCACGCCCCGGCGGACGCGCAGCCCGGCGAATACGAAGGCGAAGTAACGTTCTTTGCCGGACAGGAAAGGCTGAAGTCGGTGGACTTCACCGTGCGCGTTGTAGCGGCGGCCGTTCCCGCGGAGCAGAAGCTCAAGGTCACCAACTGGTTCAATTTCAGCTACGATCCCGCGTCGTCCGATCTGCGGATGCACTACAAGATCGAGCCGTACAGCGACAAGCATTGGGAGCTGCTCGGCAACCTCGGTAGGGTGATGGCGGCGCACAAGCAGAACGTCATCCTTACGCCGGTCATGGCGCTGGCGAAGCCGTCGGTCGCCGGCGGCGCCATCCGCTACGACTTCTCGCTGTTCGACAAGTGGGTCGAGACGTTCCAGAAGGCCGGCGTCGTGGGCACCATCGAGGGCGGGCATCTGCTCGGCCGCAGCGGCGGCTTCTTCACCCCGATGGTCGTACCCGCCTACGTGATCGAAGGCGGCCGGATTGTGCAGAAAGGACTCGATACGGATGACCCGCGCGCGGAGCAGTTCCTCGGCTCGTTCCTCACCGCGCTCTACGCGCACCTGAAGGAGAAAGGTTGGGAGAAGCAGTACATCCAGCACGTCCACGACGAGCCGCATGACCGCGAAGCGGCGATCTATAACCGGTATTCGAAGATCATCCACAAATACTTGCCTGGCGTCCCGACCATCGACGCCGTCGGCCTCGATCAGGACATCAGCTTTTTCGCCGACGTCTGCGACATCTGGGTCCCGGTGCTCAGCAGCTTCGACCACCAGCTCGACAAGATGCGCGCGCACGTTGAGAAGGGCGGCCAGGCGTGGTTCTACACCTGCATCGGTCCGCAAGGCCGGTACCTCAATCGCTTCACCGACCTGCCACTCGTCAAGACGCAGCTTCTGCACTGGTTCAACTTCCGCTATGACCTCACCGGTTTCCTGCATTGGGGCGGAAGTTCCTGGGGGCCGAAACCCTTCCAAAACGTGCAGACGGTAATCAACGACAACCGCACGCTGCTGCCGGCGGGCGACAACGCCATCGTGTATCCGAACGCCGAGAAGCTCTCCGTGCTCAGCTCGATCCGCCTCGA
>JAEHDI010001243.1 GCA_016880505.1 Bryobacterales bacterium
CATGGACCAATCGCTGGCGCGCCAGCAGTTCGGGACGGTGAATGCCGTGGGACGCCGTTTCTGCTATCCGGGCTCCGATTGCTCCGGCGATAAAGGTATTGAGGTGATCGGCGTGGTGAAGAATATCCACTATTGTGAAATCACCCGTCCCGACCCAATGGGGACTCTCTACGAGCCCAGTTGGTCAAACGGTGCCGGAGCGCGCTGGTTGGCGGTGCGGTTTGCTGGGAGCCCCACCCCGGGGATCGCGAGTATCCGCCGTGCGCTCCAGGACCTGGACCCCAACGTTCCCCTACTGCGCGTCCGCCTGATGGAAGAGTACATCAACAGCCGCTTAGCGCGCGAGCGCCTGGTAGCGTACCTCTCAAGCTTCTTCGGAATCCTGGCGCTCGGCCTCGCCTCGCTGGGGCTTTTCGGCGTGCTGGCCAGCGTGGTAACCCAACGGACGCGGGAAATCGGTATCCGCATGGCGCTCGGAGCACGGCGCGAAGAAGTGTTCACGATGATTTTGCGCATCTCCCTCGTGCCGGTGGTGGCCGGACTGGTGATTGGGGTCGTGGTGGCATTCTCCTGGGGGCTCTTCCTCGGCAGCCTGATCTACGGCATCGACAGTTTCGATCTTGTGTCGGTGTCGCAATCCGTCGCCGTCTTGCTGGCCGCTGCGCTGCTCGCCGCCGCCATCCCCGCGCGCCGTGCGACCAAAGTGGATCCCATGGTGGCGCTGAGGTACGAATGAGCTCATCCCGAGTCTCAAAGGGAATGTCGAACGCGGATCGCCGCTCTTATGAGGAGCGGCTCTTAACTTAAGATTGCGATCCAAGGTATAGCCGTGGGCATAGCAGGAATCATGGGATCGATGCTCTCCTTCATGCAGGACGCCTCCGTAGTGAAACAACATTGGGAGAGTTCCGGGGAACAGCTCCCGCGGAGGCGGGTTGTGCTCCGGCAGCCCGGGCGGAAGTTCCACTATCTCGATCGGGGGTGGCAATTCCTTGAGGGGAAAAACGGGGCGCATGCTTGCGGGAAGGATGTTATAGATGTCCATCCAGGAAGACGTGCTACCGATGCCCCGGACCCGGGCGCGTGTGGCAACGGAGTAGGGCAGCGAACTTGTCTGGAGGTCCGCAAAGTTGGGGCGTACATGGCTCTCTACCGCCGGTGCGGCGCAACCTTGGCGATTTTCACGACCGGATTTCCGCGCTCACTTACGACCCAGAATTCGCGGCCCTCTTCGTTGGAACGGTCTTGTGCATATTCGAGGGCGTCCTGTCGGCTGGGGGCCTCGAATTCTTCGCCCTCCATCTCCTCACCGGAGCTGGGCCTGTGATCCGTCAGAAGGTAGACTGGGTTTTCTCGCTAAGTGTGTTCGACGCGTTTGTGTTCGACTTTGAAACAGGCCCACGCTTGACTCCGGTGATCTGGCCGTGCTATTTGTTAGCGCGGGTACAGTAGATGTTGGCGTTTCGCAGGCACCGGTGGGTCTTCCTCCTGGCTGCAGTAGCCGTCTCCGCCTTTCTGCTGTTGTCCGCGCTTAACAGCGCGAGCGGGCATTTCAAGTTCGTCGCGCTGCTGCCTCTTCTGCTCGTCGACATCGGCAGTTTAGTAACTATTGGCTCCTACGTCACAGGTGAAAAGCCAGTTCGCCACCCCTTGCCTCTCCTCAGCAATCTGGTTCCCCGCGCACCACCCACTCTTTCCGTCTTGTAGCCGGTTTTGGGAGGAGGCCATGCGCCTTCTCCGATTCCTGAAAATAGCTGGCAACTGGAACGAAAAGGAGGGTTTTGTGTTCCTACTAGCAGACAATGATGCCGTGGAAGCGCTGAGGCGCTTCGGAACGATAAACATCGAAACTCTGGAGCAGTTCATGATCGCGGCGCTCGTTTTCTTCGGGAGCATCGTGACATTCATCTTCTTCTTGAAGAGATTGTTGGCATGGATGGACGAGCGCGGCTGGATCACCTACACCGGCCACGTACCCACTTACCGGTCAGTCGGCCACGCGTTTTTGGAACTGCAGTCCCTCGCCGAGCCCCAGAAGGAGTACGTGCTCGAATTGAAGGAAGACGAGGAACAGAAACGGGAAGAGGATGATGAGGCGGGTCCGGACGATCCGACTCGAGGGATTGCCCGACACGCACGTAACGAGAACGGGCGTCCGTTATGAACGTGCCCGCCGGAAGGCCTCCAGAGCGTTATCGCGGTATATCTTCTTCAACAAGGCGTCCGGCAGGCCGAAGCCATGCAGCGGCCAGTGATAGTCGTAACAGACGTCCAGGTCGAATTCGTAGAAATGTTCGTCGAGTGTTTCGAGGATTCGAAACGTACTGGTGAACATTCGCTGCGAATACGCCATATCCGATCCGTAAAGCGAACGGTCGGGGTACTTTTGGAAAAACTCCGCCGAAGCTCGCGGAATGGGCGCCAGTTCTCCGAACCGGGCCGAGATATCCAGGTATAGATTCGGATGGCGTTCGAGCATTTGGCCGAGCCGCGTCAGGTCGTAGCCCAAGTTGACGAGATGGCACGCGACAAAAATGGTCTTGCGGTGCTTCTCCAGGGTGCGTTCAAGACTCTCGATCAGGGCGTTATGCCCGAAAATCCCCGGCTGCTTGTCGTCGATGCGCCATTTGTAGCCGTTCGGAAGCCCGTCGTTCGTCTTGTCCATCGGCTCGTAAGCCCAGATGGGGTCCGAAACGTGAATGTTGACGGGCATCCCGAGTTGGGCGCACTTATCCCATAGAGCGTCGATGCGCGGATCGTCCGGGTGCGGCCCGGGACCCGGCGCCGGCCTCTGCCCGGCGGGCGTGGCGCCAACCGCGTTACGGCGCGCCGCCGAGGTCCGGAAGCCCCACCCTTTGTCACTGACTTCCCCGACCCCGACGGCGCCCAGACGATGGCACTCTTCCAGCGCTTTGACTGCGTTCGGCCCGAATCCTTGCTCACCGAAGCCCGTCAAATCGAAACCGCACCACAACTCAAAACGCCCGGGATAGCTGGAATAGACCCGGCTGATTTCGGCGAACCGCTCGACCGAGTTTGCGCCGGTCAGAATCACGGTCTTTTCCACGTTGGCGGCGTCCATCGTTTTGACAAACTCGGGAAGTTGTTCGATGGGCCGCGGCCCGTGCGAATGAACATCGATGACGGGATACTTCGCCTTCTTGATGTCCGTCTTCGGGATTTTGAAAATGGGCTGGGGCCGGTAATCCTTGAGCAAGAGCTCGTCTGGCGTAGCCTGTGCCGCGTCCGGCGCCGGGGCTTGCCGCACGCCGGCCGACGCCCCGCGCAGCGCGAACGCCGCACCGGAAAGCGTCATCCATCTTCTGCGATTGATCGGAAACATTTCTCGCGCCTCCTGTCGCTGCTGGTCACGGAATCGGGAACATTATAATCAACGGAGTAGATGGCCGACAAAGCTCGCAGAACCATGCGCAGATCAGGCTGTCCCCGGTTCCCCCCCGGTTCCCCCCCTAAAATGCCCAACA
>JAEHDI010001244.1 GCA_016880505.1 Bryobacterales bacterium
CGGCAGCGAGTTGTGCGCGAAGTTCCGCGGCTTTCACCTCGGTGGCGGTGCGAGTCATCTTGACGTCTCCACGATAGTGCGCGATGCGGGTTTCGTCCTCGTATCGCAACTCTTTGGCTCGAACGACCGTGAACCCGGGGCTTCGAGCCGCTTTCCCGTCCGATGCGGCGCCGGAAGGCTCATCGAGGAACTGACTGACTACGCTCCCGCTCGCGGTGAGCGCCCGCCCCGTGCGGTCGATTTCGATGACATCGGCGCGGATGCGGTTTCCCCCCTGCCATGCCACGGCATCTCCCTCGTAGCGAATGCGGCGGTTTTGACCGGTGGTGGACATCCGGTTCGCCCGTGCCTGCAGCGGCTGACCTGACGAGATAAGACCCGCCGAACCAGTCCGGCTCTCGGGCGCTCGCGTGGATGCAACCTTGCCGGCCGCAGTCATGTCGCCGCTCGCCTGGTCGAGCTGGATGCGATCCGACGAAGTCGATCCCGCCGCGTCCCAAAGCCGGGCTGAGCCCTCCAGCGTGATCAGATTGCTGGCCGCTTCGAGCACGGCGCGGTCCGCGCGGCCTCGCCGTTCTCCCTCTTCGTAACGAAAGTCGCCCGATTGCACCAGCCGCGCCAGCCTGCCGCTCTGCTGATCAAACTCAGCGGTCAGCTCCTTGCTCCAGGTCAGCATCGGCGGCGGCGCCTTCTTACCACCGGCGATCGCCGGAGTTTCGGTGCGCGTGGAGACATCTGTCGCGTGAAAGTTCCGAATCCGGTTGCCGCCTGCGTATTCAATCCGGATCTGCCCCGCGTCGAGTTTCCGGTGCTTCTGAGCTGCTTGGTCCGGGACGAATTCGACCGTCCCCGGCGAATGGGTCAAGACGGAAGCGATCTCGCGGCCGCCCGGCGCCATCGTCAACTCGATCACGTCGCTGCGCAATGTTCGGGTAACGGTGGGTTTCGACGGACCGGTCGAAACCGGCGTCGACTGCACCGAGCTGCGGCCTTTTGCCCACGCCCTCTTGAGGACACTGTCGCTGCGAGTGGCGTCGAATTCCAGATCAAGCCGGTCGGACGTCACCTCAGTCAGCGTTGTGGCCGAGATCGATGAAAGTTTGGCATTTCCCTCGCCCTCGATGCGCTCTACCTGGCTGGACGCAGCAAAGGTCATGTACAACACCGCCGCTGCGTACTCGATTCGGCGGTCCTCACGCCGGTCGCTGCCCTGCGCCTCCTTAGCCTCCACACGGCGGATCGCTTCTTCCCCCAGCCAGACGATGGAAGAACCGGCTTCGAGCAGGGTGCCGCCACGGGTCAATCGCGACCACGGCGACAGGAGGACGGCTGCGTCGCGCTCCTTGTAAACCAACTCGCCGGCCTCTATCTTCATTGGAATCGAGCCGGGTGTCCGCCCGCGCCAATTGACTTCGGCCTGTGAGCGCATGTGAAGCTCGCGGAACTCCGGGTTATACGACGCACCCACGCACTTGCCTGTGCCCTGATCGAAGGTGAATTCCGCCAGACGGTCGGTGAACGCTCTGCCCGTTTTACTCTCGAAGGTGACTCCTGATGTGCGAATGAAGACCAGTCGCCCCGCGGGAGCGGGTTCGGCGGGTACTCCCATCGTGATGTCGACCTGGCCGTCCGAATACAACACGCCTGCCTGGATATCGAACTGGGCATGGGCGCTGCTGACCTGATCGTAGCGCTTACCGTCCTTGTCGAAAATCCGTAGTTCGACCTTTTCGAGATCAAAGCGGGAAGGCTCGCGGATCTGACGGTAGTTCGCGGCCCGTACCTCCACGACAGACCGCCCCTCTTGGGTGTGAGACCAACTCCAGTATTCCGCGGTAGCGCTTGTTCCTGGAGGCAAGGACTTCGGCGTGGGCGCCGTACTCGCTAGCTGAAGCCGTTTCTGCACATAGAACGCAACTCCCACGGCGCACAGGACGGCGAGGATGGCCAACAGCAGAAGCGGGCGGGTACGCCGCATTCAAAACCAATCTACCAGATTTGACAATTCCGAAACGCCCCGCTGCGGCGCGCGAAACACACGGGCCGACTTGGTGAAATCCGTAGACCGACAAGCGATGCAATTTCAACATGTTACAGAAATCTCTTGTCACTCCTCCCCGGAGTGTGCTAATAATGTCCTCTGGACCCGGTGTTCGCCGGGTTCCCGCTTCAATCTCTAGCAAAAGAGTTCAAAATGGAGGGTTTTGTCCAATGAAGATTCGGCCGCTTTACGACCGCATCATGGTCAAACGGATCGAAGAGAAGGAAACGGTGATGGGTGGGATCATCATCCCGGACACCGCGAAAGAGAAGCCTCAGGAGGGTGAGGTAGTCGCCGTTGGACAGGGTAAGCGCCTGGATGACGGCAAGCTCGTCCCGCTCGACGTTAAGGTGGGCGACAGGATTCTATTTGGCAAGTACTCCGGCAGCGAAATCAAGCTGGACGCGGAAGAATACCTGATCATGCGCGAGGACGAGGTTCTCGGAGTGATCGACCAGGCCAAAGGTTAGGATTCAGGAGGAAGGAAAATGGCAGCGAAACAGATTGTCTATAGCGAGACTTCCCGGCAGGCGATCCTGCGCGGCGTGAACCAGTTGGCCGACGCGGTCAAGGTCACTCTCGGCCCGAAGGGCCGGAACGTCGTTCTCGAAAAGAAATTCGGCGGCCCGACGATCACCAAGGACGGCGTCACCGTGGCGAAAGAGATCGAGCTGAAGGATCCGCTCGAGAACATGGGCGCCCAGATGGTTCGTGAGGTTGCGTCCAAGACCTCCGACGTCGCCGGCGACGGCACAACGACGGCTACCATCCTGGCCCAGTCGATTTTCCGGGAAGGCGTGAAGGCTGTTGCGGCAGGCGCCAACCCGATGGCGCTCAAGCGCGGAATCGAGCAGGCCGTCGAGGCGGTTGTCGAGGAGATTAAGAAGTACAGCAAGCCGGTCAGCGGTGAGATGATCGCGCAGGTCGGCACGATCTCCGCCAATGGCGACACGACGATCGGAGATCGGATCGCCGAGTCGATGAAGAAAGTCGGCAAGGACGGCGTCATCACGGTCGAAGAGTCCAAGACCATGGAAACCACCACCGACATGGTCGAGGGCATGCAGTTTGACCGCGGCTACCTCTCCCCCTCCTTCATCACTGACCCGGACCGGATGGAGTGCGTGGTCGAGGATCCCTACATCCTGATCCACGAGAAGAAAATCAGCAACATGAAGGACCTGCTGCCGCTTCTGGAGCAAATCGCGCGCTCCGGTAAGCCGCTGCTGGTGGTCGCCGAGGAAGTGGAAGGCGAGGCCCTGGCGACGCTCGTGGTGAACAAGCTCCGTGGCACGCTGAA
>JAEHDI010001245.1 GCA_016880505.1 Bryobacterales bacterium
TTCGCCTCGTTCCTCGACGAGAAGAGCGAATACGCCGACGGCAGTGTGAACGACATGCACCAAAGGCTCGTCAAGGCACGGCGCATGATCCGCAGACGCATCCGGGAGGGTCAGCTGTTCACGTTCCTCGACGAGGGGCTCGCGTCCGTCGGCCCGGTGCCGTCCACGAACAACCTCGTCGAATCATGGAACGCGCGCCTGCGCGACATGCTGCGCCGCCACCGCGGACTGCGGTGTTTGTGTTCAATTAGTTGTTGCGGGTTTAGTCACGATGATTTTTCGGGTTTAGGCAGAGCATGCCGACCACGGAATGGTCTTAACTGGATGGTGCTTGTATCTCCGCCAGAAAGGACCGGAAAGGATTATGATCAGCATGCCCCAAGTACAGTCTATCCGTCGTTTGCGGCGGAACGGGGAATCCGTCGCGTCGATCGCGCGGAAAACACATGCCGGCGGAGCCGACGGTGCGTAAGTACCTCGCGAAGGAGGATCTGTCGGCCGTGCCGTCGGTGAGAAAGCCGCGCGCGTCGGTGATCGACCCGTATCTGCCCGTGATCGAGCAGTGGCTCGCGGAGGATCGCGCGAACTGGCGCAAGCAGCGGCATACCGCGACCAGGATCTGGGAGCGGTTGAGGGACGAGCATGGCGCGGAGGTCTCCCTGTCCACGGTGACGCGGGCGGTGGCGCGGCTCAGGCGTGAGTTCGCGGCGGAGCGTGATGTGGCGTTCATGGACCTGGTATGGCATCCGGGCGAGGCGCAGGCCGATTTCGGCGAGGTCGACGTGCTGTTGCGCGGCGTGGTGCAGCGGATGCATCATTTCGTGCTTGATTTCCCGTATTCGAACGTCGGTCTGGTGCAGTTGATGCCGGGCGAGAACGCTGAGTGCACGTGCCTGGCGTTGCGCAACCTGTTCGAGTGGCTGGGCGGTGTGCCGGAGCGGATCGTGTTCGATAACGCCGCCGGCGTGGGCCATAAGGGGTACGGGGAGCGCGAGCCGCGCCTGACGCACCTGTTCCAGGCCTTCCAGGCGCATTACGGGTTCGATTGTTCGTTCTGCAACCCGTATTCCGGTCATGAGAAGGGCGCGGTGGAGTCCAAGGTCGGCATGGTGCGGCGCAAGCTGTTCGTGCCCCGGCCGAGCGTATGGAGCCTGGAGAACTTTAACGCCGGGCTGCCGGACCGGTGCCTGGAGCCGGCCACGAAACCGCACTGCCGCAAGGACACGGAGGAACGTGGCCTGTTCTCCGAGGACCGTGCGGCGCTGCTGCCGTTGCCCGGGAAGCGTTTCGACGTGGTCACGTGGCGGCATATGAAGGCCGACCGGTACGGCGTGGTCACGCTCGAGGGACGGCATCGTTATTCCGCGGACCGGGCGAACGCGGGCAGAGGGGTGATCGTGGGCCTCCGCGCGCTCGAGGTCGAGGTCCTCGACTCGTCGGGCAAGCATCTGGCGACCCATCCTCGGGCGTACGGCCAGGCCAGCACGAACAGCGAGGACCCGTCCATGCAGTTGGCGCTGCTGTGCAACAAGCCCGCGTCCTGGCCCAACAGCCGGGTACGTGACGCGTTGCCGGACCCGTTGCGGGAATGGCTGGATCGGCAGGACAGACAGACACGCAACGAGGCGCTGCAGACCCTCAA
>JAEHDI010001246.1 GCA_016880505.1 Bryobacterales bacterium
AAGCCGAAAAGAAACCCGGTCAGGAGGCCGAGCAGCAGCCGGGGCGCCGGCTCAAACATCGCGGTCTCCTTTTCCATACAGAACGAGGGCGGTCACCACGCCGGAGACGAACAGCGACAGGAAAAATGTCCAGCCGGATACCGCGAGCTGGAGCGAACCGCTGATTCCGTGCCCGCTCGTACAGCCCCCCGCCATTTTGGCGCCAAAAATGGTCAATAAACCGCCCAAAAGTGCGCCAAAATAGCGTTTTTTGACACCGTTTCCGAACCGCTCGCGCCACACCAGGGGCACTTTCTCGCCACCCTCCTCGCCCGAAAGCCGCGAGCTGACGAACGCCCCGAGCATCAGCCCCACCACCAGCACCCAACCCCAGTTCACGACTTGGGGAATCTTCGCAAAATATTGATTCTGCTGAACATGCGCCGGAACGATCATGCGTTCGGCGAAGGCAACCGTCTGCACGATGGCCGTCGAAACACCCAACGGTTCGTCCGCCGTCGCAAACGAAAACCACGACAAAACGCCGATCAGCGCCCCCGCGACATACGGGGACCACGCACGTTGTCTAAGCCACCTCATTGGAGTGAAACGACTTCAGTGTACCAGAGCCCGTCAAGGTTCCAGGGGTACTATAGCACTGAAAATAATGCCCCCAGTACCGGAAACGCTTTCCGGGAGAAGCGCACTACCAGAGTGAAGTGGCACGTAAACTCCAACCCGTAACATCCCCACTCGCCGAGACGTTCCGGCGCTTTGGCCGCGGAGCCCGGCGAAACGGCGCCCCGCTCCGCAGAGGGGTCTCACGAGACAGCTCGACGGGCGGCGTCGTCGGCCGCGTCATTTCGCACTACCGTGTGCTCGATCGGGTCGGCAAAGGCGGCATGAGCGTCGTCTACAAGGCGCACGACCTGAAGCTGGACCGGTTCGTGGCGCTCAAGTTCCTGCCGCCCCACCTGGCGGAAAGCGAGGAAGCGGTGGCGCGTTTCCTGCGTGAAGCGCGGGCGATTTCCTCCCTGAACCATCCGCACATCGCTACCATTTATGACCTGAAACAGACACACGAAGGGCTGTTTCTCGTGCTGGAGTACCTGCCTGGGGGTACGGTGCGTTCGCTGGTACGGGAGCTGGCGGCGGCGGGCGAGAGGCTGTCGCTACGGCAGTTGTTCGAGTTCGCGGTCGGCATCACGGAGGGCCTCGCGCACGCGCATCGCCAGGGCGTCATCCACCGGGACGTAAAGACCGACAACGTGATGCTGACGGCCGAAGGAAGCGCGAAGCTGACAGACTTCGGCCTGGCGAAATTGCAGGACGGGTGCCGGCTGACGCGTTCGGGAAGCATCGTTGGGACGGCATCGTATATGTCGCCGGAGCAGGCGCGCGGGGAGGAACTGGACGAGCGATCGGACATCTTCTCCCTCGGGGTAGTGCTGTACGAAATGGCCACTGGGCAGTTGCCGTTTCGGGGGCCGCATGAAGTGGCGGTGCTCTCCGAGGTGCTGTACAGCAACGCGCCGAGCGTGTGCCGGCTGCGCGGCGACCTTCCTTCCGCGTTCGGAGAGATCGTGCGGAAGGCGATCGAGAAGAAGCCCGAGCGCCGGTATCAGAGCGCGTGTGAATTGCTGGCGGACCTGCGAGCTGCCGCCGGAGATCCGGGCAGCGGGACCACGGCGGTTCCCGCCGATGCGGAGACCAAGTCGCTGACGCCGCCGCCGGGACTGGGAAAGGTTCGCGGACCGATCCTGCGAGCCCTTCCCCGGTGGTTGCGGGTGGCGATTCTGCTGGGCCTGCTGGCGTCGCCTGCGATTGTGGTGCCTTCCTTCCGGGCCGAGATCGTGAACCGGCTGATTCCGGCGCAGACGGTGACCCCGGGGAAGTGAACCGCTCTACTTGAAGCGGTCTTCCTTGAGCGAGCGGACGATGGTGCGCTTGAGCTCGAGGGGGTCGATTGCGCCCTGAATCTTGTAGAGCACCTCGCCGTTGGGGGCGATCAGCATCGAATAGGGAAGCGCCGCATTCCACTCCGCGTCGAAAGCCTCCATCAACTTGTACTTGTCGGTGTCCGCGAAGAACAGGTTGCGGTTGGATGCTTCGTTCTTCTTCAGGAACGCGAGCACCTCGTTCTTCTCGTCGGGGAAGTTGGCGGCCACCGAGACGAACTCGAACGCGCGGTGCCGGTACATGCGGTTGA
>JAEHDI010001247.1 GCA_016880505.1 Bryobacterales bacterium
AACGTGTCCGCCATGTCGGCGGTGAAGGAAATGATCCATCGCTCTATCGATCTGCTGCGTTAACCGGAGCAAGCGGAATGGTCAACCCGATTTCCCCGATCCGAAATGTGCCGTTGCCCGAGCTGGCGGCGCCACCCGGGAAGGAAGGTGCATCCGGCGCGTTTCGGAGCCTGCTGGAGGGAGCGATCGTGCCGGTGGAGAACGCGCGCGGACTGGCGGCCGATTCCGTGGAGAAGTTCCTCGCGGGCGAGGGCGAAGAACTTCATTCGACGGTACTGGCGGTGCAGAGGGCGGAAATGGCGCTCGACCTGTTCCTGCAGGTGCGCAACAAGGTGGTTCAGGCTTATCAGGAAATCATGAGGATGCAAGTCTGAGCCCCTCGAGGCCCGGCCGAACCCGATGTCGCAATGGAAAAAGATCCTGGCCTCGTTCTCGACGCGGCAGCGCGTCGCGATCCTGCTCGCGGTGGCAATCGCCGGCGCGGGCCTGTGGGCGCTGACCCGATGGCGCTGGGAGACCGACTTCCGTCCGTTATATACGGCACTCGAGGCGGACGACGCTGCCGCGATGGTCTCACGGCTGAAAGAAACCGGTGTCGAGTACCGCCTTTCCGAGGACGGGCGAACCATTCTGGCGCCGTCGGCGAAAGTGGCCGAGGCACGCCTTTCGATGGCGGCAGCGGGCCTTCCCAAGACGGGGCGCATCGGCTTCGAGCTGTTTGACGGCACGAACTTCTTGGCGACCGAGTTCGCCGAGCACGTCAACTACGCGCGCGCCCTCGAGGGGGAACTGGAACGATCGGTGATGTACCTTGCGGCGGTGGAGCGCGCGCGCATTCACCTGACGTTTCCGAAAGACTCGGTGTTTCTGGAGGCGCGGCAGCCGGCCAAGGCGAGTGTGATCCTGAAAGTGCGGCCGGGAGCGCGCCTCACGCCGCAGAACGTCGTCGCGGTAAGCCACCTTGTGGCGAGCGCCGTCGAGGGATTGACACCGGATGCGGTATCGGTGCTCGATATGCAGGGAAACCTGCTGAGCCGTCCCCGGAGGATGTTGACGGCCGACGGGACGGGGGCCTCGGACGGGATGCTCGAATTCCGGCAGAGCGTCGAAAAAGACCTGCTGGCGAAGATCCATGCGACGCTCGAACCGCTGGGCGGTCCGGAGAAGTTCCGCGCAAGCGTGTCGGTGGATTGCGACTTCTCGAGCGGCGAGCAGAGCGAAGAGACCTTCGACCCGGCGCGTTCGGTGATGGTGACGTCGCAGAAAACCGAGGACGTCAGCGGAGCCGCGGGTAGTTCCGGAGTGCCGGGTACGGCGTCGAACCTGCCCCGGCCGACCTCGCGTCCGGGAAGCTCCCAAACCGGACTCACGCGCCGAACCGAGAACATCACCTACCAGTCGAGCAGAGTGGTTCGGAGGATGCGGCTGCCGCTCGGAAATATCCAGCGGATGTCGGTGGCGGTCATTGTCGATCAGGCCGTCCGATGGGAAGGAAAGGGGGCGAAGGCGCGAAAGGTGATGGAACCCCCGACACCGGAACGGATGAAGTCGATCCGCGATCTGGTGGCGGGAGCGATCGGCTTCAACGCCGCCCGCGGAGACCGGCTCATTGTGGAGAGCCTGCCATTCGAGTCGACGCTCCAACTGGAGCCTCCCGAGGGCGCCCCCGCGCCATCGCCCGCGTCCCCGCTGTCAGCGTGGCTGGAGGTCCTTCGGAAAGCGGCCGCGGCGGCGATCCTGCTGCTGGCGCTGTCCGCCGCGGTGGTTCTGGTGCGGAGAAAGCGGCGGCGGACCGTCCAGATTGCGTCACCCCGGGAGCTTCCCGCCACGCTGGGCGAGAATCCTGACGGCAAGTCCATCGCCGGAGTGGTCGAAGAGGCGAAGCGGATCGAGCAAGCGAGCGGCGCGCTGCTGGAGTCGCCGCCCGCGCCGACCAAGAAGGCGGATCTGCTTGCGGGACGGCTCCGGGACGTCATCAAGGCGGATCCCGGCGGTTTGGCGCAGGTCATGCGCACCTGGCTCGCGGAAGAGGAGGAGTAGGCGCACCCGGCGATGATTCTCAACTCCCCCAAAGCGGTGCCGGCGATTCCGGGAGCGCAAAAAGCGGCCATTCTGCTAATGATGCTCGGCGAAGAGACGGGCGCCGAGCTGATGCGGCAGCTCAGCGAAGACGATGTCCAGTTGATCAGCCGCGAAGTCGCTCGGCTGGGAACCATCGCTCCCGACCAGGGAGAGGCGGTGCTGGACGAGTTCCACCAGATGGCGGTGGCTCGGGACTACGTCGTTAAGGGCGGGTTCGACCATGCGCGGCGGATGCTGGTCTCCGCGTTCGGTCCCGAGGCGGCAGAGAAGATCCTCTACCGTCTGACGCGGACACTCCACGCCGATATGACGGATTTCGCCGCGCTGCAAAAAGCCGATCCTCAGCAGCTCGCCAAGTTCGTGGCCAGCGAGCATCCTCAAACCGTGGCGCTGATCGTTTCCCAGCTCAGCTCGACGCAGGCGGCCTCATTGTTGATGTCGCTGCCCCCTGAGATGCGGTCGGACGTGACGCTGCGCATGGCGAGCCTCGACCAGATCTCGCCCGAGATCATCAACAAGATCGCAGGGATCGTGCACCAGCGGCTGAAAGGGCTCGGACAAATCAGCCGGCAATCCTACGGCGGAGTGCGCGCGGTGGCTGAACTGCTAAACCGGCTGGATTCGAGCGTCACCAAGGAGATTCTTGAGAGCATCCATCAGCAGGATTCCGAGATGACGGAGAAGATCCGTCACCTGATGTTCGTGTTCGAGGACCTGCTGCTGCTCGATCAGAGCGGGGTGAAAGAGATCCTGGCGAAGGTCGACCGCAAACTGCTGACGATGGCGCTCAAAGGCACCAGCGAATCGCTTCGAAACCACGTGGTCCAATGTATGTCGCAGCGCGGGCGGGCGATGCTTCTGGAGGACATGGACGCCCTGGGGCCAGTCAAGATCAAGGAAGTGGAGGCTGCGCAGCAGGCTATCATCGCGGTGGTCCGGCAACTGGAGAGCGAGGGCGTGCTGAGTTTGAAGGAAACGGCCGGCGAGCAGTATGTCGTCTAGGATCCTGCGGGAACCGGGATCCGGCC
>JAEHDI010001248.1 GCA_016880505.1 Bryobacterales bacterium
GATGACATCACCTACACCCTGCTTGGGCTTCTCATCGCCGAGGAGTACGGACCCGACTTTTCGACCGCAGAGGTCGGCGCCGCGTGGCTGAAATATCTGCCGTACGCGTGTACGGCTGAGGACATCGCCCTCAAAAATCTGAAGAAAGGAATTCCCGCCAGCCAGGCCGGTGCGCGGAATAACCCCTACTGCGAGTGGATCGGCGCCGACATCCGGGCGGACCCCTGGGGATACATGGCCCCTGGCTGGCCCGAACGGGCAGCGGAAATGGCTTATCGGGATGCGTTCCTCAGCCATCGCCGCCAGGGCATCTACGGCGAGATGTTCTTCGCTGCAGCCGTGTCCGCCGCGTTCGCTGTCGATGACCCGGTCGAGGCGCTGCGCATCGGCCTCACGGAGATCCCGGGAAATTGTGCGCTACATAAGGCGATCCGCTGGGCGCTGCGTGTTGCGCCGGAGGTCAAGGATTACAAACAGGCGCGGCAGGCAGTCGAGGAGCGGTTCAAGGGCATGCACCCGGTCCACACGATCAATAACGCCTGCCTGACCGTGTGGGGAATCACCATCGGGAAAACGGACTTCACCCGGGTGATCGGCGAGACGGTTGCCATGGGGATGGACAACGACTGCACGGCAGCCACGGCGGGGAGCATTGTCGGCGCGGTGGTCGGCAAACGCGGAATACCTGTCCAATGGACGCGGGGTTTTGGCGATACCATCCACTCCTACCTGATCGGCAGGAGGCGTTTTTCCATTCAGAATGTGCTCAACCGGTTCGAGAAACAGGCGATGATCATTCACCGTCAGCAAGCCCGCTAACGTGAACTGTCTGGCAGACACCTGCGCAGAAAGGTAATCATGGAAATACCTATTGGAAAGTGCTTGAACTGTGGAAAAAT
The DNA here is from genome assembly GCA_016880505.1 of Bryobacterales bacterium. Taxonomy (GTDB): domain Bacteria; phylum Acidobacteriota; class Terriglobia; order Bryobacterales; family Bryobacteraceae; genus JAEHDI01. Next base: position 900 of record JAEHDI010001248.1, read on the forward strand.
GATTAGAATGTTACGTTGTGGAGATATAACCGGCGGCGGAACTTATCACATTGTATGTTTCGAGTGCAACGAAAGAGACTCCCGACAAAGCGTACAGGTGACCGCCTTTTTGCGATGGGTTGGCTGGATACTTGTGACTGGCTTAATTATTGGTACGGTCTTTGTTGTTCTCGTTTTCGGCGGCAACTAACGCAAGTCATTGGGCGGCAGCGAGGTTCACGGTCCGGTATACAGGAAGGACTGCATCATGAGAAAAGAAAACTTCAACAGTGAGGAAGATGTGATCCGCCAGCTCGAAGAACAAGAGCGTCAGGCGGTTCTCCAACAGAACGTAGCAGCGCTCGAGCGCTTGTGGTCGGAAGAGTTTATCGTGAATAATCCCCAGAATCAAATATCGACGAGCCGAGGCGATGTCGTGGCGCTGGTCAAGCGAGGTTTGATCCGCTACGCGGCGTTCGAGCGGCGAATTGAGTCGATCCGGTTCAGTGCTGACATCGCCATCGTCATGGGCGCTGAAACCGTCGAGCCGGTCGGGGACGCACCGCGTGCAGGAGGGACTGTGGAGCGGCGCTTCACGAATATTTGGAGGAAGCAAGACGCCGCGTGGCACATGATCGCACGTCATGCAAATGTCATAGCACCCGCCCCAGTGCCAGTAACGCAAACCGTTAAGTGATCTGCCTTAAATTTCAGAATTTTCCCC
>JAEHDI010001249.1 GCA_016880505.1 Bryobacterales bacterium
AAGGAGCGCTACGAGGGCCACCACGGCGTCAGAATCAAGGACACGGCACTGGTCGCGGCGGCGGTGCTAGCCATCCGTTACATCGCCGACCGTTTCCTGCCGGACAAGGCGATCGACTTGGTGGACGAGGCGGCAGCACGGCTGCGCACCGAGATCGATTCGATGCCCGCCGAGCTTGACGAGCGGCTGCGGCGCATCATGCAACTCGAAATCGAGCGTGAGGCGCTGAAAAAGGAGACCGACGCCGCTTCACGGGAGCGGCTGGCGCGGATTGAAAAGGAACTGGCCGATCTCAAGTCGGAGGCCGACGCGCTCAAGGCCCAGTGGCAGGCCGAAAAGGACGCGGTGCAACGCCTGCAGTCGCTCCGCGGTCAGCTCGAACAGACGCGTCACGAGATCGAGCTGGCCGAACGGCAATACGATCTGAACAAGGCGGCCGAACTGAAGTACGGCAAGCTCATCGGCCTTGAGCGACAGATCAAGCAGGAGCAGGCGGCGCTCGAGGGGAAACAGGGGCAGATGCAGTTGATCAAGGAAGAGGTCGATGAGCAGGACATCGCCGAGGTGGTCAGCCGTTGGACCCACATTCCGGTGGCAAGGCTGCTCGAAGGCGAGATTCAGAAGCTTCTTCATCTGGACGAGGAGCTTCACAAGCGGGTGGTCGGTCAGGACGAGGCGGTGCAGGCAGTGTCTGAAGCGGTGCTGCGCGCGCGCTCCGGCCTGAAGGATCCGAACCGGCCGATCGGCAGTTTCATCTTCCTTGGACCGACGGGTGTCGGCAAGACCGAACTCGCACGGGCGCTGGCGGAGTTTCTCTTTGACGACGAGCGGGCGATGATCCGCATCGATATGAGTGAGTACCAGGAGAAGCACACCGTTGCCCGGCTGATCGGCGCACCTCCGGGCTATGTGGGCTACGAGGAGGGAGGCCAGCTCACCGAAGCGGTGCGGCGGCGGCCGTATTCCGTCATCCTGTTCGACGAGATCGAGAAGGCGCACCACGACGTTTTCAATGTGATGCTCCAGATCCTCGACGACGGCCGGCTGACGGATGGCCAGGGTCGTACCGTGGACTTCAAGAATACGATCGTAACGATGACCTCGAACGTCGGCAGCCACCGCATCCTCGGCTATCGGGGCGCGTACGAGGGCGCTGAGTACGAGAGGATGAAGGAAGCCGTGCTCGACGAGATGCGACGTTCATTCCGACCGGAGTTTTTGAACCGCGTCGACGAGGTGATCGTTTTCCACGCGTTGAGCGAGGAACACCTGGCGGCGATCGTGAGCATCCAGCTCGAGCGGCTGAAGCCGCGGCTGGCGGAGCGCCATCTGGAACTGGAAGTGACTGATGCGGCGCGCCGCCATCTCGTCCGGGCCGGCTATGACCCGAACTACGGCGCCCGGCCGTTGAAGCGGGCCATTCAAAAGGAAATCGAGACGCCGCTGGCGCGGCTGATCTTGAAAGGAGACGTTCGCGAGGGCCAGACCGTGGTTGCCGACCTGGACACGGAGCGCGGAGAGTTGAAGTTCACGCCGCGGGCTGTCCCCTCCGGTGAGAAGAAGAGCGCCGGCGCGAGCTGAGAAATGAGCAAAAAGCCGAGGCATCCGTCTTCCTTCATGCTGCCGATTGCCGGGCCGAACAGCGACCCGGTATGGCAACCCGTAGCCGACGTCTATCGGACTCTGACGGGCTGGCTGGTGAAGTTCGAGCTAGCTGGCGTGGGTCCCGGCGATGTCGAGATCAGCGTCGAAAATACCCGGCTCACCGTCACCGGAATGCGCCGCGACTGGACGTTCGAGGAGGTTTGCAGCCACTACTCGATGGAAATTGCTTACAACCGTTTTGAACGGTCTCTGGAACTGCCCTGCAATCTGGAGCGGGCACACCTGGATCTGGAGTACCGGAACGGAATCCTGCTGGTGCGCGTCACCACAAAGGGGGAGTGAATCGTGCACGATCACACGAAAGTACTGCCGCTCTTGCCGCTGAAAAACAGCGTGCTGTTCCCACATCTGTTGATGCCTTTGTCAGTCGGCCGGCCGACGTCATTGGCAGCGGTGGACGCGGCGTTGTCGACGGAAGAGAAGGAAATCGTCATCGCCGCCCAGCGTGACGCCGCCGTCGAGGTTCCTGGAATGGCCGATCTTTATTCCGTCGGCACCCGGGCGGTGATCAAGCGGATGTCCCGTCCGAGCGAGAGTGCGATGGAGCTGATCGTTCTCGGTACGGAACGGGTGATGCTCCTCAGGCTGGACTCGACCGATCCATACCTGAAGGTCGAGGTGCAACCTCTTGCTCTGCCCGCCGAGGAAAGTCCCGAGGTGGAGGCTCTGCACCACGAGGTGATGGAACTGGCCGCCAAAGCGATTGGGCTGGCGCAGCCCCAGGCGCCCGCCGAGATGAGCCGGGTGATGATGAGCACTGAAGACCCGCTCCGGCTTTGCTACCTTCTGGCCTCGATGTTCAGCCTGGAGATTGACAAGGAGCAGGCCTTGCTCGAAGCCGCGACTCGGGCTGACGCGCTCCGGCTGACGCACTCGTTTCTCGCTCACGAGATTCAGGTGCTTGAGATCCGGAACAAGATCGCGAGTACCGCCCAGAGCGAGATGGGCAAGGAGCAACGGGAGTACTTGCTCCGGCAGCAACTGCGCGCCATCCAGCAGGAACTCGGCGAGAAGAATCCGGAACAGGCCGAGGTGGACATGCTGAAGGAGCGCCTGGAAAAGGCCGACCTTCCGGACGAAATCCGTAAGGAGACGGAGCGTGAGCTTTCACGGCTGGAGAAGCTGCCGTCGGCCTCGCCGGAGCACCATGTCATTCGCACCTATCTCGAGTTCGTGCTAGAGCTGCCGTGGCGCGTCCACACGGACGACCAGTTGGACATCGCCCAGGCGCGGAAGGTGCTCGATGAAGACCACTACAACCTGAAAGAGGTTAAGGAGCGGATCCTCGAGCAACTCGGCGTGCTGAAGCTCAATCCGCAGGCCAAGGCGCCGATCCTCTGTTTCGTCGGCCCGCCGGGAACCGGCAAGACCTCTCTCGGACAGTCGATTGCGCGCGCCATCGGGCGGAAGTTCGAGCGCATGAGTCTCGGCGGCATGCACGACGAGGCGGAGCTGCGCGGCCATCGCAGAACGTACATCGGAGCGATGCCGGGGCGTCTGATCCAGGCGATCCGCCGCGCCGGCGCCAACAACCCTGTGCTGATGCTCGATGAAGTCGACAAACTCGGCCGCGACTTCCGGGGCGACCCCGCGGCGGCGTTGCTCGAAGTGCTGGACCCTGAGCAGAACAAGACGTTCCGCGACAACTACCTCGACTTGCCGTTCGACCTCTCGAAGGTCCTCTTCATCACGACGGCCAACACGCTGGATACCATCCCGCGGCCGCTGCTCGACCGCATGGAAATGCTCCGTCTTCCCGGCTACAGCGAGGAGGAGAAGCTCATCATCGCCCGGAAGTACCTCATCCCGAGGCAACTCAAGGAAACCGGGTTGACCGCGGAACAGTGCGTGATCGGCGACGATGTGGTGAGCCGTATCATCACGGGCTACACCAGAGAGGCCGGCCTGCGCCAATTGGAACGGGGGATCGGTCGGGTGGCGCGCAAAGTCGCGCTGCGCTTTGCCGAAGGTCCGTCCGACCCAGTCACCGTGCATCCCGACGAGCTTGCCGACATGCTCGGCCCGGAGCGTTTCTTCCCGGAGAAAATGCGCCGGGATCTTGCGCCCGGCGTGGCTACCGGACTTGCCTGGACCGAGACCGGCGGCGACGTTCTTTACGTCGAAGCGACGCTGCTGCCGGAAAGCAAAGGACTGACGCTCACTGGACAACTCGGCGACGTGATGCAGGAGTCGGCCAAGACCGCGCAGAGCTACATCTGGTCGCATGCCGACGCACTGGGTATTGATCGCACACTGCTCAAAGACGCCGGCGTGCACATCCACGTTCCGGCGGGCGCGATTCCGAAAGACGGTCCGTCGGCCGGAATCACGATGGCTGTCACGCTGGCGTCGCT
>JAEHDI010000166.1 GCA_016880505.1 Bryobacterales bacterium
CGCCCCCTCGACCACGTCAAGTTCTCAACAAACTCCGCTCCGCGCGTCCGGTTGCGGTACGCGTAAAAGGCCGGGCTTCCGGGAAGAACCGTCCCGTCTCGCGATGCCAGAGTGGGGATCTCGGGATGCGGGCGGTCCCAGTGGAGGTCGTCCCAATTCAAGCCGGCGCGAGTTTCGCTCGCCCAGCGCGGGCTCAGGTAGCTGGTCAGCGTGAAGGCGAGGCTGACTGAGTCCTGCGAGAGTCCGGAAACAAAATCGTGATACGGAGTCCAGATGAAATCGGGCCGCGAGAGCGTCGCCGCCGCCAGCCTGGCCATCAGGCGGTGGCGGCTGCCTTCCGGTTGGTAGTCGAACCGCTGCAAAACCAAGGTTCGATCCAGCGAAAGAGGAGGAACGAGTCGGAGTGTCGCATAGGGGAGGTTGCCGTCAGTTACAGGCGGGGGAGAAAACCTGTCGAGTAGCCTTGCGGCGACACTGTCGGGGGTGGTGAACAACGAAAAGCGCGTCGAGGGGAGAAGCCAATCGGCGGGCTCTCCGAAGCTACGGCTGCGGAGGCGCTCAAATGCCGTGGAAGTGAACAGCGGCAGAGATGGCACGGGTCCTCCGGCCTGGAAGCCCATGTAGTTCTCCTTCAGCGGGCGGCGCGGCTGGTCGTTCCGGTTATCCTGGAAGCCATTCGCGTTCAGAACATCGTTCTTCAGGTAGAAATAGGCGAGGCCGTGCCACTGAGTCCCCCCGGCGCGGGTGACGGCGTTGGCCAGGAAACCCGACGTCCTTCCGTACTCAGCGGAGAAGTTGTTCGTGGAGACGCGATACTCCTGGATGGCCTCGGGAGCGATTGCGGTCAGCGGGCCGGTGATGAGGTAGTTGTTGTTCTCCAGGCCATCGAGCAGAAAATTCGAGGCGGACGGCCGCTGACCGTTGACCGAGAGGCCCAAACCGCGGGAAGTCGTCGTATCGGCGGTGACGCCAGGTAGGGTGAGCAGCATCGTATAGACGTCACGGCCGGCCAGCGGCAGGTAACTAACTTGGAACGGGTCGATCACGTGCGAAACCGTGGGCTCGAGAGAGCCCTTGCGCCCGCGATTTGCGTCGAACGAGCCGTAGCGGCTGGTGTCCACGTCCGGACCGAAGAAGGTGAGCACCGCTTCCGAATTCGGGAAGAACACGCTGCGGTGTTCCCCCGCCTGCCAGACGTCGGCCAGCAAACGCAACCGGAAATCGAGGTCGAGGCGTCCCGCGACCGGAAGTTCCAGAGCGTACAATTCTTGAGGCTGGTAGCCGTCGGCTGCCACCCTGACGCGGCAAAATCCCGGCGCAAGTAGCGGAAGAACGTAGTATCCGGAATCGTCGCTGCGCGCCGTGGCCCTTGCGTTGGTCGCCGCCGCCGAGTAGGCGACTTGGGCTCCTCCGATGCCGAGACCCGTCTGGACATCCACCACACGGCCCGAGATGAGAGCATGCGTAGTCTGGGCCGGAGCGACGACCGTCAGGACACAACACAACACCAGTACCCAGACCCCAGACATGCGACCAATTATACGAAATCAATCTGGAGATCTGCCGAAAACCGCACGCCCGGCTTACTCCACCTTCTTCAGCGACTGAAGATCGATGCCGTGCTGCTGGCACTTCTTGTAGAGATGGCTGCGCTCAAGCCCAAGCGCCCGGGCTGTCTCCGCCATGCGGAATTCGTGGCGCCGGAGTTCCGCGAGCAGCGCCTCTCGCTCGAATGCATCTACCCGTTCGGCCAGACTGCCGCTCCCCGAAGCCAGCGCCGCCGGCGCGCGACCGGAAAGGGCCAGCCGGACCGTCTCCGCGTCAACCTCGTCCGCCAGCAGCATCAGCCGCTCCACGACGTTGCGAAGCTCACGCACGTTGCCCGGCCAGGGGTAGCGTTTTAGTTCCTCGAGTGCCTCCGCCGTGAAGGGCCGGGGCTTCCATCCGTTGATCTCCGCCACGTGTCGTGAGAAATGCTCTGCCAGTAGCGGGATATCCTCGGGGCGTTGCCGCAGCGGTGGCAGGCTCAGCGGGAACACGTAGATGCGGTGATACAAATCCTCCCGGAACTTCCCCTGTGCCGTGAGTTCGGACAGATTTCGGTGCGTGGCGACGACCACCCGCACGTCCACCGGGATCGCCCGGTCCCCGCCGACCCGCTCGACCTCGCCGCCCTCGAGCACCCGCAGCAGCTTTGCCTGCATCACCTGCGGCATGTCGCCGATCTCGTCGAGAAACAGTGTGCCGCGATGCGCCTGCTCGAACCGCCCAGCGTGCCGCGAGGCCGCTCCGGTGAAGGCGCCTTTCTCGTGACCGAACAGCTCGGACTCGATCAACTCCGATGGCACTGCCGCGCAGTTCAGCGTGACGAATGGCCCGTTCTTCCGCGGGCTTCGGTCGTGAATTGTCCGAGCCGCAAGTTCTTTGCCGGTGCCCGTCTCGCCCAGGATGCACACCCGCGTTTCGCTTGCCGCCACCCGTTCGATCTGTGCCATCACACTGCGCATGGCCTCGCTGCCCCACACGATCTCCTGTTTCCCCACGCGGCGGCGTAACTGACGGTTCTCTTCCTCGAGGCGGGCTAGTTTCAGCGTGTTGTCCACGGTGAGCAGTAGCTTATCGGTCGAGATCGGTTTCTCGAGGAAATCGACCGCCCCGAGCCGTGTAGCGCGCACCGCCATCTCCACCGTGGCCTGGCCCGAGATCATTACCACCGGAATGGCCCCGTCGATTGACTTGATCTCTTCGAGCAGTGCGAGCCCGTCCTTGCCCGGCATCACCACGTCTGAAAGAACCAGGTCGAAACGTTGTGCGCGAATCAGCTCCATCGCGCGGCTGGCGTTGTCACACACCGTCGCTTCATGGCCCGCCAGGCGGAAGGCCCTGGCAAGGGAAGCCAGCGTGTTCGGGTCGTCATCAACGATGAGAAGGTGGCTCATGTCAGGATGGTTCGGCCGCAAGGTCGTTTCCAGGAGCGGTCGGAAGCTCGATGCGAAACGTGGTCCCGCGCCCTTGCTCGCTCTCTACAGTAATCCGGCCAGTGTGGTCGCTGACCACCGACTGCACGATCGCCAGTCCGAGGCCGGTACCATGCTGTTTGGTGGTGTAGTACGGAGTGAACAGCCGCTCGCATTCCTCTTTCGTCAGCCCCTCGCCGGTATCGGATACCTCCAGCGTCACGCCGCCTTCGACACGCCGCGTCCGGAAGCGAAGCGTGCCCCCGGCGGGCATTGCGTCGATGGCGTTCAAGGTCAGGTTTTGAAGGGCGCGCAAGACTTGCCCGGGATCGGCCGAGATCTTTGCAAGGCTTTCGTCGAGGTGAGCCTCCGTGTGAATCCTTGGGCGTGCCTCGCCTCGAAGCTGTGCGTCGAACAGCCGCAGGTTTTCTTGTACGAGTTCGTTCAGGTCGACAATTTCAAACTGCGGCGGCGGCATCTTCGCGAACTCGCTGAACCGGCCGATGATCGTTTTCAGATTCGAGAGTTCCGCGAGCAGCGTCGCGGTACTCTCGCGGAAGATCTCGTCGAACTGATCCGGCGCCTGCGCCCGTGCGCGCTGGAGATTCTCCACCGTGATCTGCAATGGAAAGAGCGGGTTTTTCAGCTCGTGGGCGAGGCGTCGTGCGAGCTCGCGCCAGGCAGCGACGCGCTCGGTCTGCACAAGGCGGTCGCGCTGTTCGATGAGCTGCCCGGTCATCCGGTTGAACGCCTCCGCGAGCTCGCCGATCTCGTCGCGCGAGCGCACCTCCACCCGGGCATCCCAGTTTCCAGAGGCCACCTCCCGAGCCCCGGCTGCGAGCTGGTCCACTGGCCGGGTGATTCTCGCCGTCACCCAGTAACTGAGCACAACACCAAGCAGGAGTCCCGCACCGGCCACGGCCAGTCCGGCCATTCGGATACGCCCGATGAGCGCCGCCAGTTCCCCTCGCGAGCTGCCCGCCAGCAGTACCCCGAGCAGGTCGCCCTCCCGGCCCGTCAGCGGGATCGCTTGAAACGTCTCCGGCCCGTCCGGCCATTGAATCGTCCGACTGACCTCCCGTTTGTGCGTGAGTACCTCGTCGATCAACCCCTCGAGCGTTGACGCCCCCGCAACCGCCCCCAAGGGATCGGTAAGACTGCCCTGCGCAAAACTGGCCGTGAAGTTCCGGTACAGAAGGACGCGCATTCCGGCCGGAAGGACCAGCGAGCCGAGAAACTCCTTGTCCAGCCGGCGTCCCGCGACCACGTACAGTTTCCGGTCGCCGGCCATCACTTCACGCACCGCCGTCAGAGCCAGCGCCATTTCGCCAGGCAGTTCCTCTCTCTTCAGGAAGGCTCCCGTTTTCTGCCAGCCGGTTTGCTGCAAAAGCCAGTCGGCTTTGTAGCCGAAACGCGCCGCGAACTGCGCCGACGAGATGATCGACCCGTCGCCGGCGACGATCTCCAGGAAATCCAGTCTTTGGGCAGCGGCGAGCGCTCCCGCTTCCTGCACGTAGGGAGAATAATCCGGCTGGCGCCGGCGGGCTTCGACTGCCATCCTTAGTGCGCTTTCCGACGCCGCAACCGCCTCGGACGTGCGGACGACCTCCTCGCCCCGCCGCGCGAACTCGCGCCGGAATTGCGCTACCAGGGCCTTGGTCCGCTGATCGTCCAGCTCACCGAAGGCGCGTTCCGTGAACGAGGAAACGGCCCAGATCGCCAGCGTCACTGTGACCGCGACGGTCAGCGCGACCAGCAGAATGAGCCGAACACGGAACGTCATGGCCGTTCCCTCGCCAGCCAGACACTGTCCAGCCGCAGGGTGCCGTCGCGGGAGACCGGGGGAGTCGTCCAGACCTTGACCTCCGGCGACGTGGCGTAAAGCTCCGGCAGATGGAACAGCGGAATTACGGTGCGCTGCTCGATAAGGGCCTGCTCAGCCCGGAGTACCGATACCAGGGCTGAGGCTGCCGTTGTGGACTCGGAATCGGGCGCTCCGAGGGCCTTCGCGACTGCTCCGAGCGCTCCTCCAGCCTCTACGCTGGTGAGTCGCACCCGCACGAGGCGCAGGTCGGCCGTTCCCGAGTCTGCTGTTCGGACTGTGATCCCAGCCTCACGCGCGTTCAGCGCGATTCGTTCCGCCACTGCCCGTTCCAGCGGGTCCGGACTGTGCACAAGCACGATCGAACGAAGCGCCGCCGGTGTCGAAGCTACCGCCCGCCGCGCCCGCTCGATGTCTCGCCCTGAGGGAAACAGGTGGGCATAGCCGCTGATCCACTGGGGAAGAATTCCGCCCGCGGGTTCCCCGCGTCTCTGAAGCAAGACTGCATGAATGGCCGGGCGATCGATTGCGAAAGCGACTGCTTCCCGCAACGCGTCGTTTGCGCCCGCTGACCTTCCCGCTTCGAATCGCAGGGCCCACAGCTCGAGCGGCGCGCTGCTCCAGACGCGAAGACCGCGCTCCGATGCGCGTCGCGCCTCGGCGGGATCCACCTCCGCGACATCGGTTCGCCCAAGCTCGATGTCCAATACGGGATCTCGGGACGAGCGGCCCAGTTCGACGGTGATCGTGTCGACAAAGGGCCTGCCCGCCCAGTGCCCGTTGTTGGCGGTCAGAACGGCGCGGCTTCCTTCCTGCCACTCCGAGATGCGGAAGGGCCCTGTGCCGTTCTCGGCGCCGTCGGGGTTTCGCACCACAACTGGAGGACGTGACTCAGCCAGTTCCCACAGCAGCCCCGGTATCGGACGCGAGGCCTGGATGATGACATCCCCACCGGACGTGAAGGCTCGCCAGTCGTTCTTCCCCGCTGCCAGTGACCCGGCCACAGCTTCCGCACTCACCGGCGTACCGTCGTGGAACCTGACGTCCGGCCGAAGCCTGAGCCGCCAGCGCGTCCGCGGTGTGTTGTGCACCCAGGAGACGGCGAGGGTTGGTTTCGCCTGCCCGCCATCGAAATCCACCAGCCGTTCGAACACGAGCGGAGACAGCATCTCCTTGGCTCGCGCATCGGTCATCGCCAGGCGAAGAGTTCCTCCGTAACGCGGGCGGTCGGCGGCGC
>JAEHDI010001250.1 GCA_016880505.1 Bryobacterales bacterium
AGCCAACATGGCTGCCAGTAGAAACACCTTGCCCTTGGTTCGCATCTGTGCAACTCCCGTGACGTGTCCTTGATGCCAGTTAATGGAAAGCGCTGTGGTGGCGGACTGGTAAAAACCCCGCTGCCCCAGTGCAAAACGACCCTGCGAGGCTTATAGCACAGACCAGAGTGGCTGTCAACAAAATTCGACACAAAATTCGACTATGCGAAAATAAGTCGACCAGAATCAGTTGGTTGACGGCCTCACGGGGAGACCAGAACCTTTCCGCGTCGCCGACAAGCGACGCATGAGCAAAAGACCGCTTGCCGGACCGCTACTGCTGCCGGCCTAGTCGTCGTCTTCGACCTTGACCAGCCCTCGGATCTCACCGCCGGGCCACATTGGATCGGTGTGGACGTTGGCGTAAGTCGCACGGCTTCGCATGGCACGCAGCACCTCGCTGAACTCGCCGGGCGCGATTCCCTGGCCGGCGGGACCGATGATGTCGGCTGCCGTGACCGCTCCGGTCACCGTGCCTGAAGTGGCTGGACATACCGGCTTACCACCCCCACCGCACAGAAAGAACATCACGCCGCCGTTGATGCCAGGCGCACCCAGGTGCACGTGGGCGGCGACGGCTGTTCCGCCCTCGAGTCCGGAGTACTCGAGCCTGTAGGTGAGTTCCGTCTCGCTGGAATTCAGCTTCGCCCGGAATTCTCCCGTGCCGGCCGTTGAGATGGTTGGGACTTCTTGAAAGCCGCTGAGCCGCGCTCTGAAGCTGTCCCCACCGCCGGAACGGGCAATTCCAGAGGAGTCGGTCAGAAGCGCCAACAGTGCCGCTGACACGCAGACAGAGATTGTCGTTTTCTTCATGACTTATCATCCCCCTCGCTCTTGCCTTTGGCAGCCACAGTCTAGCATCGGCCAGCAGGTGGATCAGTGCGAAGAGGTGTTTAACTCTTTCGGCGGTTCAGGCTCAGGCACTTAGCGTCATGAGGCAGGATCTCGACTCGCAGTCTACTGTAGAATGGGCTTGCCGCCGGGAGAGTCACTCCGGGCGCACCCGAAACGAGGAGGGGAGACCGATGAAGCCTTTTGAGCCGACCCGCCGTGAGATGCTTTGCGCATCCTTATTGAGTACCGCCGCCGCAACGCCGGGAGCGGCGCGCACCGCCGCCGCGAAGCTGGGAATTCCAGGACCATTCCCTGGCCGCGTCGTAGCGGTGCACCATCCCTCCAGCATCATTTCCGACGCTTATCAGGCGAAACCCATCGAGGACATGATGCGGAAAGGCATGATGGAACTCACTGGGGCCCCGTCCGCGACGGAAGCCTGGAGGTATTTCTTCGAGCCCGGCGACGTCGTCGCGGTGAAAGTCTGCCCCGTGGGCGGCCGCAGGCTTTGCTCTGACGCGACCGTACTCCACCAGGTGATCGACGGCCTCAAGCAGGCGGGCGTCCGCACGCGCGACATCGTCGTCTACAACCGCTACCGGCGCGAGACGGTCAGCGCGGGGATCACGAAATGGATCCCGGAAGGCGTCCGCTGGACCTGGGCCTCCGAGGGTTACAGCAAGATGCAGCTCGACATGGACGGCTACGATCCGGACGCGTTCATGGAGATCGCCCTTGCCCTTCCCGGACAGGACATTCACGACGAGCACATCCGGCGCTCCTACGTCGCGCGTTTGCTGACCAAGGAGGTCAACAAGGTAGTCAACCTGCCGGTCCTCAAGCACCACGACTCCTCGGGTGTCACGATTGCCTTGAAGAACCTCTCGCACGGTTTTGTCAACAACGTCGAGCGCAGCCATGCAACGCCGACTTTCCAGGCCACGGGCGTCTTCATTCCTTCGGTTGTGAACCTTCCCGTCTTTCGACAGAAGGTCGTCCTCAACATCGTCGACGGCGTTCGCTCGCTATACAGCGGCGGCCCCGGCGGCAGGCCGGAGTTCATGTGGGAACACAAGGCGATGTATTTCGGCACGGATCCGGTCGCGCTCGACAAGATCGGCTGGAGGGTGGTTGACGACAAGCGCGCCGAACTCAAACTGCCGCCGATCGCATTGTCGCTGGCCGACCGCAGCAACCGCTTCTCGCATCCGCAGATCGAGCACATCGAACTGGCCGGGATACTCGGCCTTGGAGAGTTCGACGACGCAAAGATTAGCGTCAAACGTTTCGATCTGAGCTAGCGCCGTTCCAACTTTTCCGGGCTAAGAAGCCCGCGCCACGCAGCGAGCCGCTGCCGAAGGTAGCGCTTCCCCTGCCGGTCTTCAGATAGCGCTCTCGGCGGGAAAGTTGGAACGGCGCTAGCCCGCCCGTCAGGCTCCCTTCGGCAGCCGAAACGTCCGCCGTGCCTGCTCGACTTCATTGCCGCGCGTCCAGATCAGATCGATGTCGGTGCTGCCGTAGCCCTTACGGCTTGCCAGCTCGAGGTGTTTCATCCGAGCCGGATCGATGCCCATCACCGAGGCCCCCACCGTGTCCACCGCCAGGGCGCTGGCGCCCGCGAT
>JAEHDI010001251.1 GCA_016880505.1 Bryobacterales bacterium
CGCGCGCCGAAGCCGAGGCGTTGTTCGAAAGTTTCCACGATCTGGTCACCGGCCACGAGTCACGGGAGAAACAGGGCGCACCGCAACTCGGGAAGCTGCGGGTATTCTCCGGCGTGTCGGAATTTCCGGTCCGCGTGAAGTGCGCGACGCTGGTGTGGCACACGCTCCGGGCGGCGCTGAACCAGATCGAGGAAAAAGTCAGCACGGAGTAAGTGTAATTATGCCCGAGAGCAACAAGGTAGACGTGGACATCCTGAGACAAAAGGTGATCCAGGTCCTGCGGCAGATCCACGATCCCGAGATTCCGGTCAACATTTACGAACTCGGGCTGATCTACGACCTTTCGGTTGCCGAGACGGGCGAGGTGAAAATCCAGATGACTTTGACGGCGCCGAGTTGTCCGGTTGCCGGGAGCCTGCCTCCGGAGGTGAAGTCCAGAGTCGCGGATGTGCCGGGAGTGAAAGAGGTTGAGGTGGAGCTGACCTGGGACCCGCCGTGGAGCATGGACAGGATGTCAGACGCGGCCAGGCTTCAGCTCGGCATCGAACCGGTCGACGACGGCGCGCGGGTAGTGAGGTTCGAGCCATGAAGCTCTCGGCGCACGAGGAGTACGGGCTGCGGTGCCTGCTTCAGATCGGGCGTCACGGCGACCGCGGCGGCCTGACCATTCCGCAGATCAGCCGGCTGGAGGGTTTGTCGATTCATCACGCCGCGAAGATCCTCCATATCCTGAAGCAGACCGGGTTCCTGAAGAGCGTCCGCGGCCAAACCGGCGGGTACACGCTGGCGAAGCCGCCCGAGCAAGTCTTCATCAGCGACGTGCTTTCGACACTCGGCGGAAAGCTCTACGAAGAGGACTTCTGCACTGAACACAGAGGCCGCGTGGGCAACTGCACGCACACGGTGGACTGTTCGATCCGTTCGCTGTGGCGCATGTTGCAGACCGCGGTGGACGAAGTGCTGAGTAAGACGACTCTTCGCGACCTCATCCGCAAAGAGGACGAGATGAGCACCTGGCTGGACCGGCTGGTGACGCTTCCAACCGGGAACGAGCCGGCGACGCCGAGGGTGTGAGGGGGGCGGTGCCCACCAGTCACGTACGATGTGGGCCTCACCTTGCCGCCAGTATCAGCCTCCCGCCACCCCACCAAATGCACCGAACTGCTTTCCAAGTTTCAGGATGAATGCGGAAGAGTGATTGGATTCCTTGAAGATGGAGAGCACGCCCGGCAGTTCTCGGCGACGTCAGCCGCCTTTTCTCCGTGGCAATCGACGCTCGACATTTAAGGAGATCTACGAGAGCCACTACTCCCATCAATCGGAACAGGCCCACCAGCGGGCTGCTGCCGTTGGGGTCGCGCTGCTCGTCGATAATCCGGAAGACCAATGGAATCCAGGCCATGGCGAGAGCCACATACTTTCAAGCGCCATCCTGTTCCTCACTTGTATCCTGTCCGAGATCGAGGCCAAGGGGCGGTACCAGGGTCACCCGAGGCTTCGTGAGCTGTGGGCCTATCTGCGCGATCTCGACGATGAGGCGAAGGACCTGTGGGGCCTGCGGTACCGCAAACTCCTCCGCGCATAAGGTGAGTGCCTGGGAACCGGGGAGAGCCCAGCTAACACGGCATTGCAGCGAATAAGCGAACAGCGGCCACCAGATTTACATGCGCCTCCTTGTCCGAGCAGTGAACATCCTGCTCCGGCTCTTACGAAGATGGCTACCTAGCCGGCGGGCCGGTCTGGCGACCGCTCTACAAGGAAGGCAGAAGCCATTGTGCGAAACACCCGGCCCTATGAAAGAATGAGATCATGAAGCGGCCATTCGCTGCGACGGTTTGGCGCGAGGGGAAGTGGTATGTCTCCCAGTGCCTTGAGATCGATGTCGCCAGCCAGGGTGAGACCGAGGAAGAGGCTCTCGCCAACCTTAAGGAAGCCCTGGAATTGCACTTCGAACCGCCACAAGCAACGCGGCCTCCCGCGGTCCGCATGATTGAGGTGGAGGTTGGGGCGACTTAAGCCTCAACCCTTCCGAAGCCAGCCAGAAGGGGAGTCACATCAAGTTCGTTCGCCGCCTCGGCGAAACCACCGACACAGCAGTCGTACCGAGGAAGTCCGAAATTCCCGTTGGCACCCCTGCAGTATCCTGAATCAAGCCCACATTGACCAGCAAGAGTGGGACAGGCTTGCCTGAGCGCATGGCCGGTTTGACGCCCGGCTCCACGGGGGCTTCCCAAGCGAAATTGGAACCGTGGTGTCTGACACACGTTGACTTTAAAGATATTTCCGGCGCTCGAGCACCGGGCTGACGCCGTTACAATGAAGATGGATGTATTTTGAGATCGTTGGCGAAATCTCCGAGATGGAGGTTATCGCAACGGGGCGTGGCATCCGAAGACTCAAGCTCTTGCGAAAGCGTTATGGTGGCCGAAATTGGCGCAAGCTCAAGGGTGTCGCGCTGGTTTCCCTGACAAGCGGGTCGACGCGGAAAGCCGAAGTGCACTGGTACGAGGCCCACGGCGTTGGCCGGAAGGGCTGGAAGATAAAGCGGTTCTTGGACTGACCATCATGAGAACTGAGAAGGCAAGATCGAGATTCGTGCTGTGCATCCGCACGAACGGCTCCGACGATTTGGAGCTCAGAAAGGTCTATCAGGTGCTGCCCGACTCGGCGGCTGCGCGAGAGGGTTATGTGCGGGTGATCGACGAATCTGGGGAAGACTATCTCTATCCGACGGAATACTTTGTGCCGCTGAAGTTGCCCGTAGCGATAGCACGGGTGTTGGTGCTGCCCGCGAACCAGACATCGCGGCCTGCTGCGCAGGCATCGCGCCGCGGCTGAGCACGATCCGCGTGGGGCCGCGTTGAACAGGGACGGAGCTTCCTGCGGAAAGAGCAGTCTGCCGGAAGAAAAAGCGATGTCTCCGCCGGCAAGACTACCGGCATGGCCGGTCTGGCGTCCGGCTCCACGCAAACGTCGGCCTAAGAGGGCGGACGTGGGCGTCCGCCGCGGTCCTGGCGGACCGCCCTACCACAAACGGCAGGTCGCCCTAGGGCTTTCGCACGCCGCGGAAACCGCAGACCTTCCGCCGCCAGTAGGGATCGAACGTCGAAAGGTTCGTTCCCTTTATCGACTGGGCGTGGTAAAACGAGCGCCTGTCCTCGACGATCCCGCAGTGCTTCAGGTTGTCGAAGAACACGACGTTGCCGAAGTTCCACCGCTGCGAGTCGGGGACCGCTGGCAGCGACATGTACAGCTTGCGCGCGGTGGTCCGCTTGACGAGGATGCCGTTGTCGTACATCACGCGCCAGACGAAGCCGGAACAATCGAAGCTCTTGAGGCCGGCCGAGCCCCAAACGTACGGACGGGCGAGGTAGCGTTCGATACCGTCACGTAAGGGTGTCCAGAACTCGTCCGCCGCGCTTGCATTGGCGGCGATCGCGGAAAACAGCAAGAGCAGTGTGAGCAGGCGGCTCATTTCACGGCGCTGCCGAGGAGCAGGCCAAGCCCGATGAACAGCCCGGCCAGGAAGATGGCGACGGACCGGTTGTCGGCATTTAACTGGTCGGAGAAGCTGATGCCCGGGGTGAGCCAGTCGAATATCTTATACGCGGCGATGAAGCCGGCAAGGCCAACCAGCAGAGAAACAGCGATGGAAGCGAGGTAGTTGCCGATATCCATGCGAGGAGCTCCGCTGACGAGGGTACCAGATCCGGCAGGACTGCCGGCATTGGCCGGTCGGGAGCTTGTTGAAAAACCTGGCGGCCAACCGAGCCGGCGCAGGACGGGAGTCCTGTGCGCGCAGGTCAGGAGACCTGCGCCACTTTTAGCCGCCGGCGATGGCTCCGATGATCAGGAACGGCTCGGCGCCCGTCGCGACCGCGTCCGGCAACGGGGCGTCCGGTGGCTCATGAGACAGATCCTCACCACAGGCGAAGAACCGCAAGAACGGACGGCGCTGTTTCGTGACCTGGTCGCGGATTGTGCCACGCAGCATCGGATACGCAGCCTCGAGCGCGTCAATGACCGAGAGCTGGGTGAGCGGACCTTTGACGGCGAGTTGCACCTCGCCGTCCACACCAGCCATATTCCGC
>JAEHDI010000019.1 GCA_016880505.1 Bryobacterales bacterium
CCAGCCGGCACGGATCGGATTTACTTCCCAGATCCGGATGGGCTGGAGGTCCAACTTGCTGCGGTCGGCCATCGGGCTTGAGCCAAGCCGGTTTTCGGGGCTTGGGAATCATCCCCGAGCCCGGTTCGTGCGCCACTTCAGTTGCCGCTTGCGGCGTGTTCGATAATCTGATAATCTGATAATCGTGGAATCGGATATCTCCGCGACGAATGCTGCACGCCGCTTCTCGGATCTGCTCAACCGGGTCGAGTACCGTGGTGAGACCTTTGTTGTGTTGCGCGGAAACACACCGATCTGCCGGATCGCCCCAGTCGGCCCGCGCACATGCACGGTTTCCGACCTGGCATCGTGGCTGAAATCCGCCCCAAAACCGGATGCCTCCTACTGGGATGAAATCGAACAACTTACGCGGAATCAGACCCCGCCGCCGGACCTGAGATGGTGACGCTGATCGATGCCAGCGTTCTCATAGCCGTGGAGCGCGGGCAGTTGGATCTGGAGGCGGTCTCCGGACCTGTGGACGCGGATATTGCAATCGCCGCCCTGACTGCGTCCGAACTGCTCCACGGCGCGCATCGAGCGGCGACAGCCGCCCAGCTTGCCCGGCGAGAGGCATTCGTTGAGGGACTGCTCGAACGAGTGCCCGTTATCGCCTTCGATCTGACGGCTGCCAGAGTTCATGCGCGAATCTGGGCAGAAACGGCTTCCGGCGGAGTTGTCCTCGGCGCGCACGACCTCGTGATCGCCGCGACGGCAATCGCGGCCGGTGCACGCGTCGCCACCCGCGATCAGAGAAGCTTCCCAAAGATCCCCGGCCTTCAATGGGTGGCGTGGTGACGCGCCGCCCGTGCGCAAGCAAACTCTCTGTTGTTGTCTACTTGCTGGCGAAGATGCGCGACACCGCAACGCTGTCGCGGTGCGATCCGGCGACGACCAATTCCCTGTACGCCGTCATGACTGCCGCCTGTTCTTCGGGCCCGCGCTTCTTGATCATTTCGTCGAACTTGGCGTCGACCTTGTCCATTGCCGCGAGGTTCGGCAGGCAGATGGCGGTCCAGTGCCAACCGGGCTCCATGCTGTGCACCTCTTCCACGTCGAGGTCGTAACCGCAAATCGCCCCGCTCGATACGAGCTCGTCGTAAGTAGGCTTCATGTATTTTTCGAAGCCCTTCTTGAATTCTTCGTTCTTTCCGGCTTGGACCTGAACCCTGCTGAAGTACCAGTAAGGCTTGGCCCCGGCGGGCAGCGTCTTGTGGTTCCCAATCACGGTTCGAAACACGTAATCGCTGTGATGGTCGAAATCGATCGCATCCATCATCTGGCCCATGCTTTCCTTGTGCTCGCTCGCCGCGGCGTCAAGCGCGTTATCAACCTTCTCCATTGCGGTGTAATCCGGTACGACATACCACGCTTCGAAGTTCGGTTCGCCCGCACGGTGCAGGAAGTCTTCGTGCACTCCGTAAGCGAGAATCGCGCCATCGGCGAGTTGCTTCTCTAGCGCAGGCAGGTAGATCTTCTTGACACCGGCCAACCAGGCCTCCGATTTCGCCGGGTGGACCTTAAACGACGCGACCACAATCAACGGTTTCAGCTCTTGGCCGGGAAGACTCGCGGCAACGAGCAGAGCGAACACGATCAGGCAGACAGATCTCTTGAGCATCCAGTTTTCCTCCAAGATTTCTTTCGGGACAGTATCCCAGTGTCTGCCGATTCTAAAGAAAGGAAATTACTAAAGTCAATACGAAATGTTATGAATCTTACTTCACCGCGGACTTCTCTCTGGAGTGTATTTCTTGCAGGCTCCAGACACGGATTGGATCGCGGCCGCGCGAAACCAAGGCTTCGGCGGCGGCCTTCGCACCGCTCATCGTGGTGATGCAGGGCACGCGGTAAGCCACGGTCGTGCGGCGGATCACACGCTCATCGCTGAACGAGTGCGCACCCGTGGCGGTATAGATGACTAACTGGAGCGATCCCGCTTTTATAAGGTCCACCGCGTTGGGACGTCCCTCATTTACTTTGAAGATGGTTTTCGGGTGCAGCCCGGCGGCCGAAAGAGCGGCGGCGGTGCCGCGAGTCGCCACAAGTTCGAAGCCCAACTCCGCCAGTTTCCGGCCGACCTCCACCGCCTCGGACTTGTGACGGTCGTTCACGCTGAGGAACACCCTACCCTTGTCGGGAAGCGGCGTGCCGGCGCTCAGTTGCGCCTTGCCGAAGGCCTCGCCGAAATTGACGCCGACGCCCATCACCTCGCCCGTTGAGCGCATTTCGGGCCCTAACGCCGGATCCACGCCCGGGAACTTGTTGAACGGGAAGACCGGCGACTTCACGAAGAACTGCGGCACGGGCAGAACTCCCGATACGATCCCGCCAGTCAGGTGCGACAGTTCCTCGAGCCGCCTGCCCAGCATCAGGCCGACGGCGACCTTCGGCAACGGCACGCCGGTGGCCTTGCTGACGTACGGAACGGTGCGTGACGCGCGCGGATTGACCTCCAGCACGTAGACCTTCCCGTCCTTGATCGCGTACTGCACGTTCATCAGGCCGATCACCTGAAGCGCGCGCGCCATTCGCACCGTGTAATCACGGATGGTCGCCACCTCGGCCTCGCCGAGGGAGATCGCCGGCAGCACGCACGAACTGTCTCCCGAATGGACGCCGGCCTCCTCAATGTGCTCCATGATGCCGGCAATCAGCACGTCTTCGGAGTCCGACAGCGCATCCACGTCAACCTCGACCGCGTCCTCCAGAAAGCGGTCGACCAGCACGGGCCGTTCACGCGAGAAAACGACCGCCTCCCGCATGTACCGGCGCACGGTTTCCTCGTCGTAAGCGATCACCATGGCGCGCCCGCCGAGCACATAGCTCGGCCGCACGAGCACCGGGAAGCCGATGCGGCGGGCCACTTCGCAGGCCTCCTCGACGCTGGTCGCCGCTCCGTTGGCGGGCGACGGGATGCCAAGCTCGTCGAGCAACTTGCCGAAGAGCTTGCGGTCCTCGGCGAGGTCGATGTTGGACGGGTCGGTGCCGATGATCGGGATGCCCTGTTTCTTAAGCGGAAGCGCCAGTGTCAGCGGGGTTTGGCCGCCGAACTGGACGATCACTCCGTGCGGCTTCTCCGTGTCGTAGATGTTAAGGACCTCTTCCAGGGTAAGCGGCTCGAAGTACAGTCGGTCGCTGGTATCGTAGTCGGTCGAGACCGTCTCCGGATTGCAGTTGACCATGATCGACTCCACGCCGAATTCCTGTAACGCGAACGACGCGTGGCAGCAGCAGTAGTCGAACTCGATCCCCTGGCCGATACGGTTCGGCCCGCTCCCGAGAATCATGACCTTGCGCCGGTCCGACGGGTCCGCTTCGCACTCCTGCTCGTAACTGGAGTAGAGGTACGGCGTGAAGCTCTCGAACTCCGCGGCGCAGGTGTCCACACGGTTGAACACCGCCCGGATACCCATCTCCTTCCGCCGGTTGCGGACGGAAAGCCAGTCAGTCTTCCACATGCGGGCCAGCAGGGAGTCGGAGAGCCCATCGCGCTTGGCCTTCGCCAGCCGCTCCCGGGAGACCGTTTCCAGGGACTCCGCCTGCAACTCGTCTTCGAGTTCGATCGCTTCTTTGACCTGCTTCAGGAACCACGGGTCGATGGCGGTCAGCTCACGGACCTGCTCGATCGTGTACCCGCTACGGAACGCGAAGAGGATGTAACCGAGACGGTCGGGGTTCGGTGTGATCAGCCTCTGCCGGATCAGTTCCTTTTCGTAGACCTCGGCCGAGGCCGCCTTGCCGGTCTCGAGGCTTCGCATGCCCTTGGCGAGGGCCTGTTTGAACGTCCGCCCGATCGACATCACTTCGCCGACGGACTTCATCTGCGTTCCCAGCACCGGTTCGGCGCCCGGCAGTTTTTCGAACTGCCATCTCGGGATCTTGACCACCACGTAATCGATGGTGGGTTCGAAGCAGGCGGGCGTCTTGCGGGTGATGTCGTTGGGGATCTCGTCGAGGCGGTAACCCACAGCGAGCTTGGCGGCGATCTTGGCGATCGGAAATCCGGTGGCCTTCGAAGCGAGCGCCGAAGACCGCGACACGCGCGGGTTCATTTCGATGATCACCATGCGTCCCGTCTCGGGATCGATGGCGAACTGCACGTTCGAGCCGCCCGTATCCACGCCGATCTCGCGCAGGCACCGCAAGGCGCCGTCGCGCATCATCTGGTACTCGCGGTCGGTAAGCGTTTGCGCGGGCGCGACCGTGATCGAATCGCCGGTGTGGACGCCCATCGGATCGAAGTTCTCGATTGAGCAGACGATGATGGCGTTGTCGGCGACGTCGCGCATCACCTCGAGTTCGTACTCCTTCCAGCCGAGCACGCTCTCCTCGATCAGCACCTCGTGCACGGGCGACAGCGTCAACCCGCGCTCCAGAATTTCGACGAACTCCTCGCGGTTGTAGGCGATGCCGCCGCCCGTGCCGCCGAGAGTGAAGCTTGGCCGCAGGATGACCGGGTAGCCGATGCGGGCGGCGAACTCCAGGCCGTGCTCGAGCTTGTTGACGAGCTGCGATTGCGGCGTCTCCAGCCCGATCTTCCGCATCGCGTCCTTGAAAAGCAGACGGTCTTCGGCTTTCTTGATCGCGTCGAGTTTGGCGCCGATCAGCTCGACGCCGTACCTCTCGAGCACGCCCTTCTCGGCAAGTTCGACAGAGAGGTTCAGGCCCGTCTGCCCGCCGACGGTCGAGAGCAGCGCATCCGGCCGCTCGCGGCGGATGACCTCCTCGACGAACTCGCACGTGAGTGGCTCGACATAGGTGCGGTCGGCGAGGTCGGGATCGGTCATGATGGTGGCCGGGTTCGAATTCACCAGCACCACCTCGTAACCATCCGCCTTCAAGGCTTTGCAGGCCTGCGTGCCGGAGTAGTCGAATTCGCAGGCCTGGCCGATAATGATCGGTCCGGAACCCACGATCAGGATTCGATGGATGTCGTTGCGCCTGGGCATCCGTGCTTACCGTTCCGTCCTGTATTCCCGCATGAGGTTGACGAAGTCGTCGAACAGGTAAAGAGAGTCGTGAGGTCCGGGGGCGGCCTCGGGGTGATATTGCACGCAGAACGCCGGGTGATTTCGAAGGCGGAATCCTTCGAGCGTCTTGTCGTTCAGGTTGACGTGCGTGATCTCGACATCGTTCAGGTTCAGCGAGTCGGGATCGACGGCGAAACCATGGTTGTGAGAAGTGATTTCGACCCTGTTGGTGATCTTGTTGATGACCGGGTGATTCGCGCCGCGGTGTCCGAACTTCAATTTGTACGTGCGGCCGCCGGCGGCCAACCCAAGGACCTGGTGCCCGAGACAGATGCCGAAAACCGGCGTCCGTTCCATCAGCTTACGAACCTGGGCCGCCTGGAAGTGGAGCGGCTCGGGATCGCCCGGCCCGTTCGACAGAAAAACGCCGTCGGGCTTGAGCGCCAGGACCTCTTCGGCGGTCGTCCCTGCCGGCACCACGGTCACGCGGCAGCCGACATGGACCAGCCGGCGCAGGATGTTCCGCTTGATGCCGAAATCGTAGGCGACCACGTTGTAGCGCGGTTCCGCCGGCGCCCCAAAGTCCTCGGACGGCGAGCAGGAACGGACCGGCTGGTCCCACGAGTACTGTTCCGGCGTGGTGACGCGCGTGGCCAGATCCAGACCCGTCATGGACGGGCTGGCGAGCGCCTTCGCGATCAGTTCCTTCGGGTCGCCGCCCGCGCGGGACAAAACCCCCCGCATCACGCCCCGCGACCGGAGCCGCCGGACGAGGCTGCGGGTGTCGATCCCGGCGATGACGGGAATGTTGTGCGCGGCCAGAAACGCGTCGGCGTGCTCCCGGCTGCGCCAGTTGCTGGCGATCGACGAGAACTCGCGGACCACCAGCCCCTCGATGTAGGGTTTCCGCGACTCGCTGTCATCTGGCGTTGTCCCGTAGTTGCCGATCTCCGGGTACGTAAGAATGACGATCTGTCCGGCATACGAGGGATCGGTGAAAATCTCCTGGTAGCCTGTGATCGCGGTATTGAAGACGACCTCGCCGCAGCGCTCGGTGAGCGCACCAAAGCCCGTGCCCTCGAAGACGGAGCCGTCTTCCAGGGCGAGGATCGCTCTACTCAATCGGATGGTCCTCCCGGGAAGGTGTAACTCTTATTTGAGCATTTCGGAGCGCCCCGATTCAACCGTCCCGTTGGTGGCGCCGATCCCGGCCCCTTTCGCGGATCGTCCGGAGGCTGGCCAGATCGGCTTGGAGGAGGCCTAGTGCCGTTCCAACTTTTCCCGGCTAAGAAGCCCGCGCCACGCAGCGAGCCGCTGCCGAAGGTAGTGCTTTCCCCTGCCGCCCGTTTACCACTCACAGTCCTTTTCGCTGTACAAGACGTAGGTGTAGTGCATAGGTGAATCAAGTTGGAACGGCACTAGACTAGGAGGGTGGCTCCCGTTGGCTCACAAATGGCATCATCATACGCACGAGTGGCGGTATCAATTCTGCTGATTGGTACGGCTTCCGGCCAAACACACTATGTAGTGCGGCCGGTCGCGAACCCCCAGTTCCGGCAGAGCCAGGTATTCTTCCGGTTCGAGGACATCGGTTCGCCCCCGTTTAACGAGCTGCGTCGCCGGTTCGCCTTCGCGGAGACCGTAAAGGACATCGAGGACGAGTTCGACCGAATCCTGCGCTTGCGGCACTGGATTTTCAACACATTGAAGGTCGACCCCTCAAAGCCGAGCCCGCCGATGGACGCCATCTCCATCCTCACCCAAGGCCCGTCGGGTGGGCCATTCGAATGCTCGCACGCCATGATCGCGCAGAACGCCGTCATGAACGCGATGGGTTACGTGACCCGCTGCCTGCAACCGGGTCCGGGGCAGGAGGAAAACACGTACATCGCGGCCGGCAAT
Organism: Bryobacterales bacterium; assembly: GCA_016880505.1. GTDB lineage: Bacteria > Acidobacteriota > Terriglobia > Bryobacterales > Bryobacteraceae > JAEHDI01. Next base: position 6,915 of record JAEHDI010000019.1, read on the forward strand.
CACGGCGTGAACGAGATCTGGTCGAACAAACATCGCAAGTGGTTCGTCTCCGACGCGGAGTTTGACGGGCACTTCGAGAAGGAGAGTGTCCCGCTTTCGGCTCTTGAGATTCGCGACGAGTACCTGAAGAACGAAGGAAAGGACGTGGATCTCGTGGTCGGACCGGAGAGACGAAAGGTCAGGCCCCAACTCCTGTTCTCCCCGCACTGCTATCGCTTTGTCGCCTACGAACTGACGGGCGACCGCCACACGCAATCGGGCTGGTCCTCCGGGGCTCTGGTTGTCTGGGAGGACGAGTACTTCAAGACGCACACATGGTATCGGTGGTCAGAGCCGAGTGGAGGCAGAGCGGCCGTGCACTGGGCGTTGAGGCAAAACCACTTCGTTCGGCTGGCCCACCGCGACTGGATCGAGTGGACCCCCAACGTCACGAGCGTGAAGACTACCGTGCAAGGCGAAGTCGCGCGTGTCCGCCTGCAATCCCATACCCCAAATCTCGACCGTTACGAGATCCGCCGGCCGGGCGGCCGTTGGGAGAAGACTGCGGCCGATCTCGACATCAAGCTCGAAGGGCCCCGCATCGAGTGTGAGTTCCGGTCCGTCAACAAGGCTGGAGTTGCCGGACCCGTCTACAACCTTCTGATCGAGAAAGAATAGGACGGCCGGTTAGCGCCCCGCTTGCCCGGACTTCACTCCCGATGTAACATTGGAGCAGAAAAGAGGCGGCTGTGAGTCGGAAGGGCTCGTTTAGTCTCGTCATTGCTGTCCTGGCCATCGCCGGCTTTAGTTACTCGACCTTGCGATACGTCGCCAAACGAGAAAACCACACGTGCAGAGCCTGCTCCCGCCCGGTCCACGAGCATTCGCGGACTGTGGCGTTGATCAATGGCAAGCGGGGATTCTATTGCTGTCCGGCCTGTGCGCTGTCCGAACATCAGCAGGCGGGCAAGCCGGTCGAAGTCACCGAACTGACCGACTATCTGGGAAGCGGGTATCTCAACCCCGCCGAATCCTTCATCGTCCGCAACAGCGACGTCAATATGTGCGCACGCCACGAGGCGGCCCTAGGCCCGGACAAGCAGCCCATGCGTGCCGACTTCGATCGCTGCTCTCCAGGCATACTCGCCTTCCGGGACTTGAAGGAAGCGCAGGCCTTCGCGGCCGAGCACGGGGGCCAAGTACTGCGATTCACCGATTTGGCGTCCGAGTACCGCCGCTGAAAGGCTGCGGCTACTTCGCCGCTTCGATCTTGTCGGCCTTCAAGATCTTCGTCTTCTCATAGAGAGTTCCGGTCACCTTCACCTTCTGGGCGGCGAACTTCTCGGGCGTCTGCTGGTCGCTCAGCACGTACATTTCGCTGCCGACCAATAGTGCGTACTTCCACTTCTTCGGGTCCATCTTCACGCACTCCCGGACGCACTTGTCGTCCGGCTTGATGCCCATGTTGTGTTTGGCGCCGCACATTGTGTCGGTGATGACGCCGGTGAATGTTTGCGCCTTGTCTGCCGCCGCGGCGATGGCCGAGGCGAAGACCATGCCAAGAATTGCTCTCTTCATTGCGATGTCTGATTCCTTTCCTGTATCGATGTCAAGAACCCAAGCCCTTTGCCCCGGTTGAGGCGCTTCCAGAGAAGATCGAAACGCTTCTCGTCGAGCTTCTGCTTGAGCTGAAAGTTGAAACCCTTCATGCTGCCGTAGTGGGTCTTGGCCCGCTCATACGTGGTCAGCGTCAACTGGAACGGCCCCGATGTGCTCACGTTCTCGATGTCCTCGAGACGCCACGTACGCGACTGCCCCTTCTTATCCGTTTTGTAGACAATCCGATCCGTGCCGACCTGAAGAACACCCTCGGAACCTTGCAGCGTTCCCAGGAGCTTCGCGGGCGTCTCCCAAAGGGCCTCTACCTTCGGGTCCGCCACCGCCGCGACAAAGCGCTGATCCAGCTTTTCCTTCAGGAAGTCGTAGGCAGCGGTGAAGGACTGCCCTTTGCCGGTGAGGTAGAACTCGAACTCCTTGTCAATGCCGAGGAGCCACTTGCGGTCCTCGTAGGTGACGATCACCAGCTTCTCGGGAGAGACCCAGAGTTGTTGAATGTCCTGATACTCCCAGCGTGCGCTCTCCAGTTTCGGGGGCTTCTTGCCCTTGGACACCTTCGCCTGCTGCTTCGCGGTGAGAACCTGCTGGTACTGCACTCCGCGTGCGTCGAGCGTCACGCGCCCGGGGTGATCCTTCAGCGCGCGCTCGTGGCGGACCTCAAATTGCAGAACCTGGCCCCAAGCCGTCGTGGACAGGGCGAGCGCGATAGCGAGGCTCAAGATACGAATTGTTGCTTTTTGACTTCTGTGTTCCATTTCCAAACCTCATAGATTGCCGGATAGACGACCAGTTCAAGAATGAAGGACGTGAAGATTCCACCGATCATGGGAGCAGCGATACGCCTCATCACATCCGCGCCCGCTCCGGTGGACCACATGATCGGGACGAGGCCCATGAACATCACGGCTACGGTCATGAATTTTGGCCGAATCCGCTTCACGGCGCCGTCATGAATCGCGTTCTGGAGATCGGCCAGGCTGTTCATCTTGCCCTCCTTCTTCGCTCCGTTATAGGCGATGTTCAGGTAGAGCAGCATGAAGATGGCCGTCTCGGCATCAACACCGAGCAAGGCAATCAGGCCGACCCATACGCCAATGCTCATGTTGTAGCCGAGCAGGTACAAGAACCAGATCGCGCCCACTGCCGAAAACGGGACAGCCAGGATAATCAGCATGGTCTCCGTGAGCGACTTCGTATTCATGTAGAGCAGCATCATGATCAGGAACAGCGTCAGAGGCAGGATCACCGTGAGCTTCTCCCGGACACGCTGCATGGCCTCGTACTGTCCGCTCCAGATCAACGTGTATCCGGCCGGCAGCTTCACTTTCTCGCGGACCAGTTTCTTAGCCTCTTCCACGTAGCTGCCCACGTCGCGCCCTGCCACATCGACGTAGACGTAGCCATTGAGCATCCCGTTTTCATCGCGCAGCATGGCCGGCCCGCTGGAAAGCTTGATGTCCGCGAGTTGGGAGACGGGAATCTGCATCTTGCCGTCCATCACCGGCACCAGAACGCGGCTGAGCCGATTGACGTCGCTGCGGAAGTCCTGCAGATAGCGCACATTGACGGGGTAACGTTCCCGGCCTTCAATCGTGGTGGTCACATTTTCCCCACCCACGGCGCTCATCAGCACCGCTTGCACATCCTCCATGCTGAGACCGTAGCGGGCCATCTCCTCGCGCTTCCAATCGAAGTCCAGGAAGTAGCCTCCACCCGTTCTCTCCGCGAATACGTTCCGCGTTCCACGCACCTTCGGCAGGATGCCCTCAATGTCGGTCCCGATCTGTTCGATCCGCTTCAGATCGGAGCCATACACCTTGATGCCCACGGGCGTGCGCACGCCTGTCGTCAACATGTCGATGCGGGCTTTGATGGGCATGGTCCAGGCGTTGGATACGCCTGGCATTGACAGGGCAGCATTCATTTCTTCGACCAGTTGTTCGCTCGACATGTGTTCTGGCGTGATGTGGCCGAAGACCGCCCTGAGCCAGCGCGGCGCCCAACTCCACTTGGAATACCAAGTGTCTACCTTGCGCCATTGGTCATGCGGCTTTAAGACGATGATCGTCTCCATCATGGAAAACGGCGCCGGATCGGTAGAGGTTTCCGCGCGCCCCGACTTGCCCATGACAGTGAGCACTTCGGGGAACTTCTTGATGATCCGGTTCTGAACCTGCATGAGCTTCTGCGCTTCCGCGACAGAGATACCGGGGAGCGTGGACGGCATGTAGAGTAACGTGCCTTCTTCGAGGGGAGGCATGAACTCGGAACCAAGCCGCTGGTAGATCGGTATCGTCAACACGACCATTGCGACCGCCCCAGCGATGACCAGATATTTCCAGCGGAGCGACCAACGGCAGATGGGGTCGTAGATCCGCATCAAGATCCTGCTGATGGGGTGATGCTCCTCCGAGTGGATCTTGCCAACCAACACGGCATTCACTACACGCGCCAGCCAACGCGGCCGGAAGCGAAAATTCTCCATGTGCGTGAATAACAACCTCATCGCCGGGTCCAGGGTGATGGCCAATACGGCGGCGATGATCATGGACAGGTTCTTTGTATAGGCTAACG
>JAEHDI010001252.1 GCA_016880505.1 Bryobacterales bacterium
ACGGCCTTGTGCGGCCCGGGCGGAGACGCGGGTGACTTCGAGGCGCTCGCCATCCCAAAACCAACGTGCACGAACGGACTCGAAGTCGAGTCCCTCGACTGCAAGGTTTTCAATTTCCAGCGTGCCTTCGGCCTTCCGTGTCCGGAGCCACTCCGGCAGCGGTGACCGCCCGAACGCCAGCGCCCGGGAGAGCAGGCCGGCCTGCCGCTGGAGGGTCGGCATGAACAGCCGCTCGAGTTCGCCCGCGCGCAGCCGCTCCACGCGGCAACGGATGCGGTGCGGGTACCGGGCCCCGGGCTGGTGGCGATAGTCGCCTTGGATTGCCGTCTCGCCCAAGGCGCCTTTTACGTCCGTTACCGATAGACGGCCGCCATCGAGTTTCACGGATGCGGCTTCGATGGCCAGCGGCGCGGCCAGGCCGTTGACCTCGACGTTGGTCCCGGTCACGCGAATGGCGCCTGACCACTCGCCCGGCGTGCCGGCATTCTGACGGTATCGCAGCGCTCCACTCCACGCGCCTCCGCGGAAGTGGTCCAGAAACGGGACGCGGCCGATCCCCGCCGGAAGGCTTTGGCCACCGTCCGGACCACCGAGGCTTAGCTGCTCGGTCTGGACCTGAAGGTCGACACGCTCGGGGTCTTGCTGGTAGTCGAGATCGAGCCGCACGGTCTCTCCATCGGCCGTGCGGAGCAGCGCCGGAGCGAGCCTCAGCCGGCTTCCGGCGACCGTCAGGCGTGCTTCTTCGAAAACTGCCGGGGGGCTTCCCGCGAGACCAATTCTCGCTCCCAGCATATCGGCGCTCCCCTGAAGGCCGTCCGCGGGCGAGTAACCGAAGACGCCGGTCATTTCACCTTCGGCCGAGAGCGTGTCGGTGAACGAAAACCCCATATGACGGGAGATTTCAAGCACGCTGGCAACAGGCAGCCGGTTGAGAGCGACGTTGACTCCCCAGGCAGGATCGGAGAGATACCGTGAAGCCCGGAAGCGGACGATCAGCGCGGAATTTCGTTCGGGCACCGTCTCGATCTCAAGCCGCTGCGACTTCAGGTCAACTCGGCCCCGGAAGCGCAACGGGCCTCCCGCAGCGTAGGGTGGCATGAGGTCCCAACGATGGATGTCCTGAAGCTGCAAGTCACCCGCGATCTCCACGTTGTCAATGGGCCCGCGAAGGCGAGCCGTGGCAGCCACGCGGCCGTGGACGCCCAGGTCCTGCCCATGCACCAGCGTGACCAGCTCGCCGATGGCGCTTCGCTCGAGATTCAGGCTCAGGTCGAGCCTGCCGTCTCCCGGGGGCGACGGCCGCCAGCGCCCGCGTCCGGAGAATCGGCCGAAGCCGTGCGCCGGGCGATCTGTGCGCGCCGGCTCGCCGGAAAAGCGAACGTCAAACCGGCCGCCCGGAACCGAAGGGGGGTCGATGTCGAGGTCGGCGCCGGTGAAGTAAAACACGGATTTCGTGTCCCCGAACTTGAAATTCAGGCGGCCGCCCCGTACCCGGAACTCGGGTAGGTCCGCGGCGGAGGCACGGGCGACGAGCGGTTGGAAATTCCACGGGCCCGCAACCGTCTTGACGAGGTTCACACTCGGTTCGTTAAGGCGCAAGCTTGAGAACTCGAGCCGTCCGGCGAACAACGCTCCGATCCGAATATTCGCCTCCATGGAGGCGACGTAGGCGATTGGCTCAATCCCGACCGCGGGGTCCTCGTGGATCACTACTTTGTTCAGCGTGAAGCCCGGACCCCGGAGCAGACTAAAGCGAACGTCCGCGATCTCAACCTTCCGGCCGAGAGCAGCTTCGAGCGATTGGTGGACCCTTCGTCGAAACTGGTCCGCGTGGAGAAAAGGCGCCACCACCACGGCCGCGGCCGCCAGCAGGAGGGCAGCTAGGACGACCTTTCGAAGCGTGACGCGCGGCAGCTTCATGGCCGCAGCGGCGCCGAAAGCAAACGGCGGTACGCCTCGGGGTCGTCGGCATCCTCATGGATTCCCAGATCGTTCACTTCCACGCGTGCGGTCCGGTCGAGATGACGATGGACGACGTCGCGCGCCGTGGCGCCGGCTGCGAGCGAGAGGAACTCCGGAATCAGCTCGCGGGCGCAGCAGACGGGGTGGCCGCGCCGGCCGCCGGATTGCGGGATCACAAGAAGCTCACCGGATCGGCCGGTGAATCGGCGGACGATTGCGGAGACGGTGGACGGGCGCACGCCGGCATGGTCGACCGGGGTGAAAAGGAATCCGTCGGCGTCGTGAGGAACGGCGGAGAGGCCGCTCTGCAGAGAACTGAGCTGGCCGCGCGCGTAATCGGGATTCACCACAACGGCATCCGCAACCTCCACCGCGAGACCGAGGCGAACGGCTTCGGCGTCATGTCCAAGCACCAGGATGACAGGCGCGCACCCCGCTTCCCGGAACAGTCGGGCTAGGCGTTCGGCGAACGTTTCTCCCGCCAGCGGCAGAAGGGCCTTCGGAGAGCCCATCCGGCTGGATGCACCCGCGGCAAGGATGAGAGCGGCAAGTTTCACTTCAGCAGCGCCCTGATGTTTTCGTGGGCGAAGATTGACTTTGAGAGCTCGCGCCAGTCCGACGCGGCGTTCCGCCGTACGGCGATCATCTCGGCCACAACCGAGATAGCGATCTCTTCCGGAGACTCGGCGCCGATCTCCAGTCCCATAGGTGCGTAGATTCTCTCCAGGCTCTCGCGCGCAACACCTTCCCTCTCCAATTCCTTGATCACCGAGATGACTTTCCGCTTGCTGCCGATCATGGCGATGTAGCGCGCCGGGGATCCGGCGACGAGACGAAGGACCCGCATGTCGTCGCGGTGGCCGCGGGTGACGATGACAACATAGCCG
>JAEHDI010001253.1 GCA_016880505.1 Bryobacterales bacterium
AGGAAGCCGGCCACCTGCTGGGTCAGGCGCTCCTGCACCTGCAGCCGGTGCGCGTACATGTCCACCACGCGTGGAATCTTGGACAGGCCGATGATCCGGCCACGCGGCAGGTAGCCATATCGCAAGTGTTTGGGCCAACTTTGGGATTCGCCCCCCAGCGCAGCGTGTAACGCTGGCCGACTGTGAATCCAAAATTGGGATCGGCGGGATCGTGCGGGAAGGGCGAAAAAGGAAGAGTACCCTCGCTGAAGCTGGTCCTGAGTTCCTGTCCGGCGACCGCGGTCGCGTTAATCGTGGACGAACGGGATGCCGACACCGCAGAGATGAAGTACAACGGCAGGGTCGCTGTGGCACGGACGCGGACGAAGCGGACGCCCGTGACGGGATTGGGGCTTCCCTCCCATGGACCGGAGGCCGTTGTCGAGAAGTCTGTCTGGGTTCCGCTGAAGGGCTCGGTGCCCATATTCCAACGGTTGGTGGCCGCCGCGGCGGCGGCCTGCGCCCGTGTGATGCCCGCGGACGTGCCATCCAACTCGAGCGCGCCAGCCAGGGACGCGGCGTCTGTGTAAGCCTGGATCTCGTTCCGCACGATGTACATGCGGCCGACGTCAACCGCCAGGCCGAGCATGCCGATCATCGTCACCAGGCAGGCTCCCGCCGCCAGCAGCGTGAAGCCCCGTTCCCGAGGGCGATGGAAGCGACAGTTCATCGTTTTTGCCTCTACTTCGAAGTCTATTGCCTGCGCCGGCTTCAGCCCCCTTGAAAAGTGACCGAGACGGATGCGAAAAAGCTCTGTCGCGGGGATAAGGGGAAACACGTAGAGGGTTTTAGTTTCTCGAATCCCGCCCTCTGTTATCCTGAAATTTCTCCTTCTCATGGCGAGCATTTTTCCGTTTCGTGCGTACCGTTACAGCAAATTGGCGGGGCGGCTGGACGACCTGGTTACGCAGCCTTACGACAAGATCAGCCCTCAGATGCAGGCGCGGTACCTTTCGCTGAGCCCGCACAATCTGGTCCGCATCATTCTCGGTGAGCGATTCCCGGCCGATACCGAGACCGACAACGTGTACACCCGGGCCGGCAAGTGTCTCGAAGAGTGGATCGCATCCGGCATCCTGACGCGCGAGCCTGAACCGGCGCTGTTTGCGTACTTCCAGCGTTTCCGCGTGCCCGACACCGGCGAGACGTTACTGCGGAAGGGTTTCATCGGGCTGGGAGCGGTGGAGGACTACGCGGCGGGAGTGGTTCACAGGCACGAGCACACCCTCGCGGGACCGAAGAAGGACCGGCTCGAATTGTTGCGGCACACGCGCGCGCATTTCGGCCAGATCTTCATGCTATATCCCGACCCGCGGCGGGAAATCGATTCGCTACTCGACGAGGCTGCACAAGCGCCGGCGGCGGCCGCGGTAACGGACGAATACGGCGCCGAGCACACGGTCTGGACGATCACCGACCCGGCACGCGTAGAGGCGATCCGGGCGGCGATGGCGCCCCGAAAACTGGTGATCGCCGACGGTCACCACCGCTACGAAACGGCGCTTGCCTTTCGGAACGAGCACCCGGAGCTCGAAGACGCCCGCAGGGTGATGATGACCTTCGTCAATATGCACTCGCCTGGGCTGAAGATCCTGGCGACGCACCGCCTCGTTCACGGTGTCGACGCGGCAGGGTTCCTGGCAAGCGCCGGCGCGGCGTTCCGGGTGGAGGAGTGCGGGGATCTCGACGCGCTACGAAGCGTCTGGAGCCGTCCGGACCCGGCCAGTGTACGCATCGGCGTCGCGATGGAAGGCGATCACCGGATTCATCTGCTCGTACACGAGCGGGCGGATGGGGAGCTCGACGTGGAATGCCTGCACCGGAAGGTGCTGGGCGATATCCTCGGAATCGGCGAGGAAGCGGTGCGCGGCGAGAAAAACCTCCGCTACGCTCGTGGCGCCGATACCGCGGTCGAGGAGGTGCGCCAGGGCCAGGCCCGGATCGCATTCCTGCTTGAGCCGACGTCGGTCGAGGACGTTGCGCGAATTGCGTTCTCGGGCGGCGTCATGCCACAGAAATCCACCGACTTCTATCCGAAACTGCTTTCCGGCCTGACCATTTATAGGCTGGACAAATAGGCGCTATCGCAAACGCACGGCCTTGCCGGTCTTCACCGACATGCGGGCGGCGTCAAGAATCTCCGTCACGTCGACGTTGATGTCGAGCGCCACGAGGCCCTCCATCGGCTTCTTGTTCCGCAGGCAGTGGATCATGTAAGCGATCGGTTCGGACCGCTCGGGCGGCAGCGGACTGAGGATGACGTCCTGCGCCGCTTCCCTCCCCTTGCGCAGTTCCACTTTGCCGCCGGTCACGTAGAGGCTGCCTCCGCGGCCAAACACCTCAAGATCCTGGAAACCCCGCGGCAGGTCCCAGCTTCCCTCGAAGATTCCGACGCCGTTTTTGTAATTCAAAACCATCGTGGAGCTGTCCTCGACCTTGGGGAACTCCTCGGGCCGAAGCCGGTTGACCTGTGTGTACACCGATTCGGGCCGCCCCAGGTACCACAGCGACCAAAGCGCGTTATAGCAGCCGAAATCGACGAGCGCGCCCGCTCCGTTCTTGACCGGATCCGTGAGCCAGGAGAA
>JAEHDI010001254.1 GCA_016880505.1 Bryobacterales bacterium
GCGCGAAGAAAGGCTCGAACGACAGTTCGCGGCTGGCCTGCGCGAACTCGTCATCCCGGGCCCAGTGCTGGAATGGCTGCAGGAGGAACTCGTCGCCAGCGACCAGACCGAGCAAGCCGCGGGCGAGCAGGCCCTCCGGCGCGACCAAGCCGAGTTGGAGCGACTTCAAAAGCGCCTGGATCTCCTGTATGAAGACCGGCTGGATCGACGCATCGACGCGAGCACGTATGATACGAGGGCCGGGGAGATTCGCCAACGGCAGGACCAAGTCCGACGAGTCAGCGAACGCCAAGGCGCTACGTTTCCTCCTGCTCGCCAAGCCGTGGACCTGATAGCGCTCACGAGCAAAGCCGCCGACCTGTTTCTGGAACAACCGGGTGTAGAGCAGCGCAAACTCCTCCGCCTGGTCCTCGAAACCGCAAGCTGGAAGGGCGGCGAGTTGCGGATGTCCTTCCGGGAGCCTTTCTTGGCATTACGGCTTTCGAACCGCGCAACTCACACCAACAACAGCCAGTTGCAGACCGTGCAGGGCAATTTGGATATCTGGCGGAGGAAGAGGGATTCGAACCCCCGGTGGCCTTTCGACCACTGCGGTTTTCAAGACCGCCGCCTTCAACCGCTCGGCCATTCCTCCGATTTCAGTCTAGCGGATTTGGGGTGCGGGGGAGAAACGGGTACGAGGAACAGCAGATTGTGGCGTTTCGACCGGGGCAGTGCCTGTCAGCCGACCGAATCCCATCCCGTCCGGGCTACGCTGCTTCGCTTTCGCAGCAAGCAGTTCCGTGTACAGGGTGTCCACGTCCCTTACTAATCGGTGCAGTCCGAATCGGGACTGAGCGAACTCCCTCGCGCTTATACTCATCTCACGGAGCAATGTAGGCTTCCGGGATAGCTCCCAGATGGCGTCGACAAATGCCAGCGCATCGTGATCCACAAGAACTCCGTTGCTAAACCACCGGCAACCACGGACTTCGTTGAACGGCGGATCAGCAACCATGTCAATCACACCTCCGACCGGTGTAGCGATGAAAGGTCTCGCTGCGGCCATTCCTTCAATCAACGCAACCGGCGTCCCCTCGTTGTTAGACGTCTGGATGAGCGCGTGGCAGCGCGCAAGAACGGAGGCGATGTCACGCTGCCAGCCCAACCATTCGAAGCGCTTTGCGCCCAATCGTCGAACTGCCCCCTCGATCACCTCTCGGTCTGGTCCGTCTCCGGCCACGACGAAACGAAATCGCGGAGATCGCTTGAAAAGTTCCTCCGCAATCGATACCAACAGCGGGACGTTCTTAATTGGAACCAGACGACCCACCCACCCAATTGTGAATTCGTCACTGCCTCCATCAGGCAGGTCGATCCGGAGGAGATCGTCGAGATCAATCCCCACGGGGACTACACGGATTTTCCGCCGCGCGGCTGGGGCCAGAATTCCGCCGATTTCAGAAGCCTGCTGGTCAGAAACGACACAGATGCAGTCACTCATTCCGGCGAGGAGGTTTTCAATACTGCGTAACAGCCACGCAACAGGGGCCGGAAAATAGCCACGAAAAAGATTTCCGTGAAAAGTGTGAACGATTACTGGTACACCGGCGAGCCATGCGGCGAATCTTCCAAGAGCGCCGGCTTTGGTCTGGTGGGTGTGGACGATCGCGGGCCTCATTCGCAAAAACAGGTGGTACAGTCGCCAAAAAGAGAAGAGGTCGCCTGTCAATGAAATCGGACGTGACATCTCCGGAATCCAGTGGACTGGATCATCGGGCTGAAGCAAGTACGACATGTCTCCGTCGTGAACCGGGTCGTGGCTTCCAGCAATTAACAAACTCGGGTAACCCAACCGCAACATCTCCCGTACAAGGGAAACCGCTAGAATTGGGGCGCCTCCAATGCCGAAGCGTGTGCAGATCTGAAGAATCATTCGGCGGTTGGCGACGACGGTAGTGGGTTCATCGTACTGATTCTTGGACATAGTTACACCTTGACTGCAACAGGCCAAGGAATTGAATCTGTCTGCAAGGACTCGTTGCACCCTCGTACTTCCGCGAGCCACGCCTGGAAGAGCAGAACGGTCCACAACGAATGGGCCCAGTTATGTACACCCGACAGGTGCTCCTCCCACTTCTGACGCACCGACTCGGGTTTGAAGAAACGCTGTCGGAGGAGTTGGTTAGAGTCTAGGAGGTCGGCAGCCCACTCTCGTAGCGGCCCTCGCAACCACTCCGAGATGGGGACTGCAAACCCGGACTTCGGACGGCGAAAGTGGGTGGCGGGTACATAGCGGTGAAGCACCTGCCGCAGTACCCATTTGTCTTGTCCGTTCCTGCGTTTGAATTCAACCGGAAGCCGCCATGCAAACTCAACAACGCGATGGTCGAGCAGGGGCGCCCGTGACTCAAGCCCGACACTCATACACGCCCGGTCGAGTTTCACCAGGATGTCATTCGGGAGATAGGACAGCGTGTCGGCGAACATCATCTTGGAGTCCAGACCAGCGACTCCAGGCCAGCGAGCCGGATCCGAAAGCATCGTGAGGTGCTCAGCAGCGTCGAGGACCACTTCCGAAGGTTCGAACCAGTGCGAAACAAGGCTCAAGTACATCTGCTGCTGGCTGGCTGCGCGAAGCACGAACGCCAGCTTGTGCAGCTTATCGCCGACGTTCGCGTCTCCGAGCCGGTGCCAGAACAGAGGGTCAAATGCCCGCGCTAATCCATTCCATGTGCCGACGGGAACAGCGTGGATTCCACGGCTGATTACACGTCTCAATGCAGGACCCATAAAACCGACTGTGCGCCAGAGCAATTTGCATCGAGAGTAGCGCTGGTAACCCCGAAAGAGTTCGTCGCCGCCGTCGCCCGAAAGTGCAACAGTGACGTGCCGACGTGCAAGCTTAGCCACGAGTAAGGTTGGGATCTGGCTTGAGTCCGCAAACGGTTCGTCGTAAACCATCGGTAGTCTAGGGATTACAGACCTTGCCTCACTCGGCGTGACGTACAACTCGGTGTGCTCAGTGCCGAGAGTCCTTGCCACTTCCCGTGCATATCGGGTCTCGTCGTAATCGCCCTCACGAAAGCCAACGGTAAATGTGCGAACGGGCCGCGGGCTGAACTTCTGCATAAGGGCAACAACCGTCGAGGAATCGACGCCGCCCGACAGAAACGCGCCGACTGGTACATCTGCGACCAGCCGCGAACGAACGGCCTCGCCGATTACTTTGGCGAGATCGCTGACGGCTTCGTCCGGAGTACCACGGAACGGATTCCGGGCACCGGCTTCTGCGACCTCATGAAGGCTCCAGTAGGCCGCAGGCGGCGTGACCACCCCTTTCGATGAGAGCGTAATCCACGTTCCGGGTTCCAGCTTCCGGATACCTCGATAGATCGAATACGGCGCTGGAACATATCCGTGGCGCAAGTAAAGCGCCAGCGCATCTCGGTCGATCTCGGCAGGAAACGCCGGGTGGGCTAAAAGAGCCTTTAGCTCGGAGGCGAACGCGAAGAACCTCCCAAAGCTCCCATAGAAGAGGGGTTTCTCACCAAGGCGGTCGCACGCCAGATGAAGACAGCGGTCCTCCCGGTCCCAGACGCCGAAGGCGAACATCCCGTGGAAAGCCTGGAGCGACCGCTCAATCCCCCATCGGTCCAAGGCTGCAAGCATCACCTCCGTGTCCGAGCGGCCTCGGAATGCAAACCGTGGCACGGAGTTCTCAAGCTCCGCTCTAAGCTCGCGGAAGTTGTAGATCTCGCCGTTGTAGACAAGGACGAAGCGTCCGGATGCCGAGACCATCGGCGGGTGACCGTCATTGGAAAGATCCAGCACCGCCAGACGCCGATGACCACGAGCGACTCCCGCTCCGGCGTCCACCCAAGTTCCGGAATCGTCGGGCCCGCGCCGGAGGAGTGTCGCGGTCATGCGAGCAGCATGTACGGCCATGGTCTCATAGCGCGTACTGGCCAAGGTATCAACGAAACCTGTGATCCCGCACATATTGATCTCAGTCCGCCGCCCTGCGCGGACGTGACTCTGTGAACGGGCAGCCAAGTAAGCGCCCGTACAATTCCTCGTAAGCAGCAACTACCGAGCCGAGTGAATAAAGATCAACGATACGTTGCCTGGCCGTGTCTCCGAGGCCCCTCCGTACCGCGGCGCCGGCGCTTAGTAGTGACGCCCAGGCGCCGCACAGCGCCTCCGCGTCACCCGCGGGCACAACAAGGCCGGAGTTGCCCACGATCCTTGCGGAGTCGCCAACATCGGTGACCACGCAGGGTACCCCGCAAGCCATTGCTTCGCCCACCACGTTCGGGAATGATTCCGCCAGGGAACAGCACGTCGCAACGTCCATCGCGGCATTCAGTCGATGCGTGTCGGTGCGTTCCCCGAGAGTGTGAACACGGTCCGCGATGCCCGCCCGGGAGATCTGGGACATCAGTTCTCCGTTGTCCGTCGATAGCTGGTCCCCCGCCAGCACGAAGTGTGCGTCTGGAAGGATGCGGGAAAGGCGCGCCGCGGCTGCGAAAAAATTGGCATGATCCTTAACCGGGTGATATCTTGCGACTAATCCCACCAGCAAGGCTCCGTCAGACACGCCAAGTTCCCGTCGAACCGCCAAGCGTGCTGCGGCATCCGGGCGGAAGAGGTCGCAATCGAAGCCGTTTGGTACCACGGCAGTCCGCTCGCGGCTGTAGCCTATCGCTTCATGCTGGCGCGCACTCGTGTGTGAGTTGTACACGATACAGGCAGGCCGTGAGGAAAAACGCGCGAGTACACGGATCAGACTCACCGTCGTGCGCCGGGTACACCGGAGGTTGTGGAGAGAATGCCTGATGTTCCACACCGAGTGTGTCGCGAGCCCAGAAAGAGCCCTTGCCATTTCCGCGACAAGGTTCCCGTGGTACATCCAACCCTGGATAAGATTCGGTCGCACTTCGCGCACCAGTCCCAGCAACGAAACCAGCCGGGCCGGCGCCCGAGGCACGGAGGAGAGATCCGCGAAATGGACAGTAATACCGTTGCCCCGGAGTTCCTGGGCCAGTGAACCGCCTTCGCGCAGTGCCACTACGACCGAGTCAATTCCGGTGCGGTCCATGCGGGATAGTAGCCGGGCAAGCATTGTTTCGGCCCCGCCTGTCCGAAGCGTGGTGATGACATGCAAGATCGTCACTCGGCGCGAAGATGTCGACAGCGGCCTCTTCATTCGGTGCGCTTCTAAATCAGTGCGAGTGGGACCAAAGGCAGCGAGCAAGCAGGGGTGCCAGAACTGTAATGCTGAAATGCTGAAGCACAACTCGGCGGCCGTCCTGGCCCATCGAGGCCGCCGCTTCTCGATTTGTCAGCAGGTACTCAATCGACTCAACCCAGTCTTCTTGTGTTTCGGCAGGCAAGCCTACCAAACCCCGAGCGAGCACTTCGGAATTCATCCCCACGGGAGAAACCACGACTGGTATGCCGCACGCCATGTACGTGAGCATCTTGTAGCTACACTTGCCTCGCGCCCAGATGGAGTCGTCTAGCGGCATTAAACCGACTGTGATTGCCTGAAGATCGGTAACCTCGCTCTCGCGGGACCAAACGACGTACTCGAACTGTTCTCCCGGAATCAAGCGCAGTTCGGGTTGCATGTCGGAGATGACCCTCAGCCGGGCGTCGGGATTTCGCCGAAGCACGCTTGCCAGCGCCGGCTCAATCTGTTTGAGAAAGCGCAGGCCTCCGCCGGTACCGATCCAACCGACCACTGCACGTCCCCGGTTCCCAGGGTCGCGCAGCGGTACGTATGTTGTTGTATCCACCGGTGTGGGAACCACGAACACGCGCTTGTTCCAACGGGCGAACTGCTCCGCGAGAAACGTGTTTCCACAGATGACTCCCTCCGCCGCTTCGGCGAGTCTCTTCGCAGCCGTCCCATTTCGGTAGATCCAGATGGCGTCATCCACGTCGAGGAGCCTCGGTGCTCTTGTCAGCGCCTCGATCGTAAACATCGTCGACAGCATTTCCCGCTGCAGCAGCGTAACGTCATACCGATGGGATCGCAGAACGCCCGGCAATCTCGAGGCAACCGTGCAACAGGCCCACGCCGCCCTGAGCTGCCGCCTGGCCGGAGGATAGGAACCCAGCCTGGCGACGAACTCCCGAAGTTCGATCCCATGACCGGCAAGCGCGCTCGAATACTGCCGCACCCTGAAACGGGCGCTGGGCACATCAAGCCCGCCGGTAAAGGCCGCCACTCGCAGCGAGCGGGACGACACTCCTTTCCTTTCCTTTTCCAAGAATCCCGGCGCCTTTATAGATCAGCAACGTCAGCACCGTCGTCTTCAAAAGCATACTGAGGCCAGTAAAAAACTGTTCGTTGAAACCACTGAGCACGATCCCAGTGAACGTAATCCCGTACAATACCGTCGCCGCTGGAGATCCTCGCATCGCCTCTGTGTACAGGCGAGTCAAAACAGTTCCGAGAAAACACATGATTCCGATCACACCCAACCAGCCGTATTCGGGAAAATACGAAAAATAGAGCGTGTAAACGTTCGCGGCCATTGCAGGTGAAATCATCGTATACTCTGCATGCAGTGACGGAACATCGATTGCTGCGCCGAGCTTGTTTGCCGTCAAGAAGAAAAACCGCCAGATACTCCATGTCGGACGGATCCCCTGTGGATCCTGGACGATTCTGTCGAACGCAACCAGCCCGCCCAACCCGTACAACTGCACCAAGTTAACTAAGGCCGGCAGGTTGTCCTCGAGTGCATAACTTGATCGAACCTGCCCTTTCTCCAAAACCAGCCCAACCAGCCAGAACACTCCCAAGAACAACGATAGGTAAACAACCAACAACAGAATTCGCAATCGCCGGAAGAGCAGGCATTCGATACCAAGTGCGCTTATTAGCAGTGTCGCCGCTCCGACATTTGCTGCCGTCAGGAGAACATACGCGAGCGAAACAGATAGGTACAGGACCGCTCTCAGCATGCCGTTGCGGGACTTCCTGGCCTCATAGTAGGCAATCAAGGCGAGGATGATCGATAGAGTGACGAGATTGCCAAAGAACATAGCCTCGACGTTCATGCCCAACAGCCCATAAGTTGTTTCCGACTGAAGGATTGACTGTATGCGAATTCCTTTCCAGAAGTTGTTCAGTCCAGAGGAGGCACTCAGGGACTCAACATACTTCCAGTACCAGGGAAACATGAGCGAAAGAAAAAGAAGTCCCCAGTCTAGAATGCGACGGACTGACCGTCTTGATGCCAATGGTTTTGAACCTTCCGGCGATCTTCTTGAAGCCGTTCGACGCAGAGCTAAGACCCCGCCAACGCTGAAGCTTGCGGCGCCCGTCAGATAAACAAGTAGCGTTGTGGCCGACAGCGGGTAGAATGTATCTCCGCAGGCAAAAACTCCACACAACAACATCATCCAGAGACCACTGAAAAGTGCCGGCGGAAAGACTACCGACCGGCCTGCTCTCAGATTCAGAGCCGTCAGCACGGATAAGCTTAGGATGGCAGCAATCAGCATTCTGCCTGCAATTTTAGGTTTTGACTCGGTGGGACGCTGGCACCGAGAGCCCGAAGGGGAGAGTTGCTTGCTTCCGAATCGCGCGCAGGTCACAGCGGTATAGAAGCCATGCGATCGGACGAATGAGTGTGTGTAAGAATCGGCCAAATGGCGTTCTTAGGGCTAGACCTCGTGATGCACCCGCGTGCAGCGAGAAGCGGATCATGTTGATCGCTGCTCGCAACTGTGGTCTGAGCCTGCCGTGGAGTTCCATTTCCTGGCGGTAGTACGAGATCGCCCCTGTTGGGTTGGCAATTCTCAATGACACCGATCGGCCATCGATACCGTCCGGCGGGCGCTGGTATTTCCGTAGCGCCTCGTTGAGGAATCGCATTCGATACGCCGCGTAGATACGCCCCCAGACAACTCCTTCAGTCAGATAGTTCTCGTTTTCGAATTCGGGAAACGGGTATTTCCGGAGCACCGAAGTGCGATGGAATCCCCACCGCTCGTGCCTACCTAGTAGTTCCCGAATCGTATCGAAGGACTGACAGTCCACAACGTGGGCTGGAAATTGCCGGCCTACAATCCTGCCGGCCCTGTCAGAACATAGGACAACGATTCCGGAGAAGGCTTCCCGCTCAGCTTCGGGGATGGCTCGCCAATGTTCGATGAGCCGTGCAAGGGCGTTGTCCGTGCACCGGTCGTCTGAGTCTAAAGGGAGGAACAACTCGCCCTCCGCAAGAGGCAGAGCCGTATTGTGGGCGCGGTGTTTCCCTCCATTGGGCTGGTGAACGTACCGTATCGGAAAGCTCGCCGACGTTTGCCATGCGCGGATTACCTTTCGGGTGTGGTCCGTGGATCCGTCGTCCACAACCAGCCACTCGAAGTTCCGGAACGTTTGCGCGCGCAGCGACTCATACACGCGGTGCAGCGTGTGCGCCCGGTTGTAGGTGGGCGTAAACACGGTGAACGTGTACTTGAACGCCTTCTGGTTCACCGGGAGCGTTTCGGAAGATGGGCTTGGGATCCCAAGGTCTGTCATCGAAGTGTCGAAACGAGACGAACGTCCCAACCAGGCCTCAGGCATTGGCGGCGGTCGACAGTGGGCCAGTCGCAGGACTTGGCAGCGTTGCAGGCGCCCGGGGAAGCAGCAGATGGGTACCAATCAAGCCTGCGATTCCAGTCGCGAGAAAGAAGACACACTTCACCGCAGGCGTCGACGGAAGCGTGGCTAACGCGAACGAGGCCGCGGTCGCTCCCACGGCGAGCAGAACCTTGGTCAGTGCCGGCTTCGAGTCACCGATCTCCGTGCGAGCCGCCCAGCACAGTACAACTAGATCCAACGACGCTCGGGCAAGTGTAACCGCTGCTGCTCCCACAATGCCGTGAGCGGGCAGGACCCAGACAAGGGCTAGAAGATACAAGGGCAACTCGAGCAGTTGCAGTTTGGCCAGCACTTCAGGACGGCCGACCGCCTGCATCAGCGTTGCAGGCAATTGAACAACGCTGTTAATGAAGTGAACCCCGACGAGCC
>JAEHDI010001255.1 GCA_016880505.1 Bryobacterales bacterium
ATGGATCACTTTGGCGTGCGGCGCGAAGGACGAGAGGCGGCCCGTCACGCGGTCGTCGAAGCGGACGCCGAGGGCGATCAGAAGGTCGGTCTGTGTCATGCCCATGTTGGCGGCGTAGCTGCCATGCATGCCGGGCATGCTGATGAAGTTGGGATGCTCGCTCGGAAGCCCGCCCAGGCCCATCAGGGTGCACACCGCCGGGGCGTCCAGGATCTCGACTAGGTCGCGGAGTTCGCCGGCCGCTTCCGAGGCGATGATACCGCCGCCCGCGTAAACGAATGGGCGCTTGGCCTCCCACATCATCTGCGCGGCGCGCCGGATCTGGCCGCTGTGCCCTTCCGTGAACACCCGGTATCCGGGCAGGTGGATCGACGAAACCGGCGAGTAGTGCGCCTGTCCTTGGAAAATGTCTTTCGGGATGTCGACCAGCACCGGCCCCGGACGGCCGCTCGCGGCGATGTAGAACGCTTCGTGTACGATCTGCGGGAGGTCGGCCAGATTCTTGATCAGGTAGTTGTGCTTCGTGCAGGAGCGGGTGATGCCGAACGTGTCGGCCTCCTGAAAGGCGTCCGTTCCGATCAGCTTTGAGGTCACCTGCCCGGTGATGGCGACGATCGGAATCGAATCCATCATCGCGTTCACCAACCCCGTCACGAGGTTTGTCGCGCCGGGCCCGGACGTCGCCGCGCAGACACCGACCCGGCCCGTGGACCGGGCATAGCCCTCGGCCGCGAACGCCGCGTTCTGCTCGTGCCGTACCAGAACGTGCCGGATGGGGTGGTCGTACATCACGTCGTAGAGGGGGAGCATTACGCCTCCGGGATAGCCGAAGATGCAGTCCGCCCCTTCCCGAACCAGGCACTCCAGCAGGATCCTGGCGCCACTCATTAAGGTCGACATGGTCGAAATCTCCTAAACGATCTGGCACGAAACCGGTCCAAAATGTACCCAAAAGTGACCGTTTCGCGCCGTTTTGTGCCCCTATAAACCAAAAGGGCCACCGGCTGAGCTTCGTCCCCGCCGGTGGCCCTTAAATCCTTTATTTTCAGGACCGAATCAGGCGGGGCCGAATACGGTGACCCCGATAATGATAATAATGCCTACTACAGGAACAGAGGGGAGGGTGCACGCAGAGAAAGTGTATCCGCTGGGAGCCGATACAACCTTCCTGTGTGCGAATGCCTCCACGTCTTGAGCTTACTGTACAATCCCGCGAAATGCAAGAGTGCATTTCCATAAGTTGTATTTATGAATTCATTCACAAGCTTTTACGGTTTTTTAAGGCCTTTATGTTCAACAAGATAGATCTCCACGTGGCAGCCCTGGGGAGGAGACCGGGTGCTACTCTCTGGGCAGAGAAGGTTCGCTGTTTGGCGACCCTGAGTCGCGGAGGAGCGGAAATGAGCACGTCGGTGGCAAAAACGAACGAAAAAGAACAGAAAAAGAAACAAACCGACAAGCCCGGCCGCAAACGTCCCGTGAAGCGATCCCGACTGGTTGGACGGGTGTTGCGGAAGTTCGAAGCAAAACTCCAGGAGGATCAGTACAAAGTTTCGGTGGGCGATTTCGTCCGGCTGGTTCAACTGGAACAGGAACTGAAAGAGGACACGCCGAAGGAGGTTCGAGTGACATGGGTGGAGCCGGCAGAGAAGGAACCCGAATCAGGGACATAAAGTACTCCCCGCTTCCTTCTCAGGCCCGTTTCCACAAATCCAGCGCGAGATTCAAAGGCTTTTCGGGGCCCGTCGGCTCCGGAAAGAGCCAAGCGCTGTGCCAGGAGGCGATCCGGCTCAGCTATCTGAACCCCGGGCGCTCCGGGCTGTTGGGCGCGCCGACGTACCCGATGCTCAGGGATGCGACGCAAAGCACGTTGTTCGACATCCTGGGGCGGAGCGGCATCCCGCACGACTATCTCAAGGCGGAGAACGTTCTGGTAATGAAGGACACGGGATCGCGGATCATCTTCCGGCCCGTGGACGATTACGAACGGCTCCGCGGCACCAACCTGGCGTGGTTCGGGCTCGACGAGCTGACATACACCGCGCAGGAAGCGTGGCTGAGGCTGGAAGGGCGGTTGAGGGACCCGAAGGCCCAGCGGCTTTGCGGATTCGCGGTGTGGACGCCGAAGGGCTTCGATTGGGTCTACCGGCGGTTCATTGACAACACCGTCGAAGGCTACGAGGTGATTCTGGCCCGGCCTTACGAAAACCGGCATTTACTCGAGAAAGTACCGGACTATTACGAACGGCTGAAACGCAGTTATGACGACCGGTTCTTCGAGCAGGAAGCCCTGGGCAAGTATTTGAACGTCCAGGACGGGCAGGTTTACCACACGTTCGACCGGAACAGAAACCTCGCGCCGGGAAAAATAAACCCCGGGCTGCCGCTGCGCTGGGCGCTGGACTTCAACGTGGACCCAATGTCGTCGGTGATCGCCCAGATTCACGGCGACGTGATCCACGTAGTCGACGAGATCGTGCTGCGGCGATCGTGCACGCCGGAACTGGTGGAAGTCTTTACGAGCAGGTATCGTTTTCACCGCGCCGGCCTGTACATTTACGGCGATGCGACGGGCCAGAAGCGGCAGACGACCGGATCGGCGGACTACGAGATGGTCCGGGAGGGGCTGCGCCGGGCGGGCCACGAATTTCACTTCCGGGTGCCGAAGTCAAACCCCTCCGTGCGGGACCGGGTGAGCTGGGTGAACGCGATGCTGCGGTCGGCGGGGGACGAGACGCGATTGCTGATCGATCCGAAGTGCCGGGAATTGATCCTCGACCTCGAGCAGGTCTCATTCAAGCCCGGAAGCGAGAACATCGACAAAGAGAAGGACCCGCAACGGACCCACCTCTCGGACGCGCTGGGGTACCTGGTTTGCCAGGAATGCCGGCCGGTAGAGCCGGCCGGAGAGAAAGGAAGGCGGCTGTTTTAGCGTTGCGGCGATGAGCGCCGGCGCAAGGGCCGCCAGAGGGCGAGTGTGTTCAACATCGATCGAGAACATCCGGAGTACGCCGCGAAGCGGGCGATGTGGAGGACCTACCGGGACCTCTACGCGGGCGGGGAGCAGTTCAAGGAACACGCCTCCGAGTATCTGGTCAGGCGGCAGAAAGAACCGCTGGACGTCCTCGGCGAGCGGTTGAGCCGGGTCTTTTATGAGAACTACCTCGGCTCGATCATCGACTGGTACGCTGCGACGCTGTTTCGCCGCGAACCGCTGCTGGGCTTTCACGGGAACAACGAGGCGGGCCGCGAGTTCTTCGCGAAGTTTGTCGAAGACTGCGACCTGCGGGGCACGTCGCTGACGGATTTCTTCCGGCGGGTGTTGATCGAGGCGCTGGTGACCGGTTCCGGTTACGTGCTGGTTGACTTCCCGCGGCCGTCGGGGCCGGTCGCGAATCGGGCGGAGGAGGAAGCGGCAGGCTGGGCGCGGGCGTACCTGGTCGATTGCAAAGCAGAGGAGCTGATCAACTGGAGCCACGACGGGAACGGCAATCTCGACTGGGTAGTGATCCGGACGTCGCACCTTCGGCAGGAGAGGGAGAGCGATGCGCCATGGGTCCGGGAGACTCGGTGGGTGTACTACGACAAAGAGTCGTTCCGGACGTACCGTCGCACGGATCGGGGCGACGAGCCCGGCGCCCCGGAACTTGTCGACGAAGGGCGCCACGGGCTGGCGAAACTACGACGCGTTCCGATTTTCGAGCTGAAGGTCAGTGAGGGGCTATGGCTGGCGAACAAGGCGGCGATGCTTCAACTGGAGCATTTCAATAAGTCGAACGCGTTGTCGTGGGCGCTGACGATGGGGTTGTTCGCGACTCCGGTAGTTTACTCGGACCGCGAATGGAACCAGATCGCCGGGGAATCCTATTACATCCAACTGGGGCCGGAAGACCGGTTCGGGTGGACGGAGCCGGAGGGGCACGTCTACCAGATTGCGGCCGACAACCTGACGCGGCTGAAAGACGAGGTCTACCGCGTCTGCTATCTGCTGACACAGGCCGGAGGGGCGCTGACGGGCGGGTCGGTGCAGTCCGGGTTGAGCAAACAGCGCGATTTCACCATCACGCAGGAGGTCCTGCGGGCGTACGGCGACACGGTGAAGGACACGCTGCGGCGAATCCTTTGTTCCATTGAGGCGGCGCGGGAAGACGACTTGTCGGTCGAGGTGTCGGGCCTGGACGAGTTCGACATCGGAGACTTCAGCGGCGAGCTGGAGGACGCGACGAAGCTGCTGAGCCTGGGGGTAGGGTCGAGGACACTGCGGAAGCAGGTGCTGAAGAAGCTGAGTCTGAAATACCTGTGCGACGTCAGGCAGGAAATCAAGGACCGGATCGCGAGAGAGATCGACGAGTGGTGCGAGCAGCCTGAGAGCCAAGGAGAAGAACGATGGAAGAGGTGAGGAACGACGCGCCGGTTACGGCGGAAGCGGGCGGCATCGAAATCCGCTCGCTGATACGAGAGGCGATCGAGGAGTACTCCAAGAAGGAGGCGGCGAAAGCCGAGCCGGCCTACAAGGCGGAACTGCTCGA
>JAEHDI010000167.1 GCA_016880505.1 Bryobacterales bacterium
CCTCCACGCGGTAACGATTCTTCATGCGGTCGTAGAACCGCCCGTCACAGAGCATCAGGAAGCAGCAGGCAAAGGAACTCGTCACCCACGAGAAGTCAGGACGGGCGTAGAGCGAGCCGTCATAGCGTAACTTCTGTCTGGCCTCCTCGCGCCAGCGCGCCAGTTCCTCGCGGAACGCGGGCCACTGCGTAGGATCTTCAGGAGCGGGAATCACCGGCGTTTTGTACCAGTCGTCCGCGTGACGTCCGGACAGCGCCCGGCCAGCGCCGAGCAGCGCGACAAATTCTCTTCGTTTCATTCGGTCAGCCTTCCCGGCAGGTGGCCAGCGCCAGGAGCGGGAAGTAATGCCGGTAGAGATGATACCGAAGGAAGAACACGTTCGGGAATCCGGTGCCGGTGGCAAGTTCCTCGGGCCAGGCTCCGTCGGGTAACTGCGTCGCGAGCAGGTACTGGAGACCGCGGCGAACGGCGAGGGAACTCGTGTCACCCGCCGCCGCGAACCCGAGCAACGCCCATGCCGTCTGAGAAGGAGTGCTGGGCGCCGGAACGTAACAGTTGCGGACATAACTCGCGCAGCTCTCGCCCCATCCACCGTCCGGGTTTTGGATCGATCGCAGCCAGTCCGCCGCCTTGCGCATGGCCGATTCCGCCGAGGCGCTTCCAGAGGCGCGCAGTCCGCGCAACGCAAGGAAGGTTCCGTAGACGTAGGTCACGCCCCATCGGCCGTACCAGCTTCCATCCGTTTCCTGGGAGCCGAGCAGAAACTTCACCCCGTCCCGGATCGCCTTGTCGTCCCGGGGAACGCCCGTGCGGACGAGAGCTTCCATCACCCGTCCGGTGATATCGGGGCAGGTGGGATCGAGCATCGCGTTGTGATCGGCAAACGGCAGCTTATTGAGGATCCGCCAGTTGTTGTCCGCGTCGAACGCCGCCCAGCCGCCATCGCTCGACTGCATGCCGAGCAGCCAGTTGACCGCGCGGCGCACCGTGCGGGCCTGCTTCTCCGGTTCTGAGGCCCTGGCATGAAAGAAGGCCAACAGGACCATGGCGGTGTCGTCAATATCCGGGTAGTACTCATTGGCGAATTCGAACGCCCAGCCGCTAGGCTCGAGATTAGGACGCTTCACCGACCAATCGCCCTTGCGGCGGACCTCCCTGGCGATGAGCCAGTCGGCGGCACGCGTGAGTTCCTCCTGGCCGGCAACGCCGAGTTCTCCCAGGGCATACGCGGCGATCGCGGTGTCCCATACCGGCGACACGCACGGCTGGAAGAAGAATCGATCCGTGGTCTCGGTCAGCAGACCGTCGAACTGCCTGATCGCCTCGATCAGGTCGGGATGGTCGTCCGGATAGCCCAAGGAGTCGAGCGCCATGACGTGGTACATCATCGACGGGTAGATTGCTCCGAGCCCGTCGGAGTACCGCGTGCGGTCGAGGATCCAGTGCTCCGCCTCGCGCAATGCCAACGCGCGAAGGTTCTTAAGGCCGCGCTTATCCCAAAGCTTGACGAGCTTGTCGAGGTGGCTGAACAGCGTCGCGAGCCCTTCGCCCTTGACCAGCGAGCGCCGCTTGCCCGGCAGGAACAGTTCGTTCAGGGTAAAGCCTTCCGGCGCGCGCCGCTCTCGGCCAGCCGCCTGAACTATGGACAACGGAACCACGATCGCCCGGGTCCACGAGGACATCTCGTAGAGAACACCGCCCGGCACCAGCACAATTTCCGGCGGCACGGTCGGCACGTGGCGTCGCGGGTACAGCCCGAAGAGGCTGAGATTGATCTTCGTGTAGCTGTTACACGCATCGACGCCGCCCAGACGCAACACGGCCTCCCGGATCTTGACCATTTCGGGAGCTTCCGGGCTCCACCCGGCCAGCTTCAGAGCCGTGTACGCCTTCACCGAGAGACTGATGTCCGACAGTCCTCCCGGATAGAGCGCGAAGCCGCCATCTGGTAACTGCCGTTCCAGAATCGATCGGCAGCACTTCTCGATCCTGGCGCGCGCCGGCGGATTCCAGTCCGGCCCTTTCGGCTGATGCAACCAAAGTTGGAGCAGGACGTAATCAGCTTCGAGTGAGATGTCAGCCGTGAGATCCCCGCGCCAGTAGCCTTCCGGCGCCTGGAGACGAAGCAATGCCTCTGACGAAGTTCGAGCCGCCTCGGCGCGGCGCTGCTGTAAGGCCCGCGCTTCGGCCTGTTGTGTTGCCGGTGAAACGGCTCGGCGCCGAATGCCGGCGGGCTCAACCGATTGAAATCCGCCCATGATCCTATGCTGCCAGAAGACGGCTGATTTCCAAACCCGGTCCGCGTGGCGCTACAATCGCCTGGACTGCCGCCACAGACATGCAAACCTCCCGGTTAGGCTCGCTTCTGGTCCTGATTTCCACGCTGGCGTTCACCCAGCCCCCGCCCGGTCCGCCGAATCAACTCTCGCCTCGCGAGACCGCCGAAGGTTGGCGCATGCTGTTCGACGGAAAGAAACTGGCCGGCTGGGACGATCCGACGAAAAAGAGTCCGCCGGGCGACTCGTGGACCATCGAGGACGGCTGTCTGAAGGCACTGGCAAACCCGAGGATCGGAGCAGATCTGGTCTCGAAAGAGATGTTCGGCGATTTTGAGCTGGCATTCGAGTGGCGCATCACACCGGGCGGCAACAGCGGCGTGAAGTATCGCATTCAGGACCGTGTCTTCATCGATCACGGCAAACGAAAGCCCGGGGCGAAGCGCTGGGAGGAAACCGTCGACTACGAACTGTTAAACCGGGTGTCGGACCGGAGCAGATTGGCGCCCGGCGGCAGGGCCGAAGAGTACGTGATCGGATTCGAGTACCAGCTGATCGATGACGCCCGGAATCCCGATGCCGCGCGGTCTCCGACACACCGCACGGGAGCGCTCTACGACATGGCCGCACCGACGGCCGGGAAATCGCGTCCGCCGGGCGAATTCAACAGCTCCCGTATCGTCGTGCGCGGTAACCGCACAGAACATTGGCTGAACGGCGCGAAGGTGCTCGACACATTCCTCGATTCTCCGGCAGTCACGGAGTCGCTGGCGAGG
>JAEHDI010001256.1 GCA_016880505.1 Bryobacterales bacterium
AGCGCCAGAGTTGCTTGGTTGCCAAGCGCGCGCCTTCCGCCATCGCCTGAAACTTGGCCCACACTACGGTCGGATGAACTTCCGGGTTATAGGTCGCTTGAGAAGAAAATCCGCAATCGGAGCCGGCGATAACATTATCCCGGCCCACCAGCTTCGCGAATCGGGTGATGCGCTCGGCGATAAGCTCGGGATGTTCGACGATATTGCTAGCATGCGTGACCACGCCGGGGATGATCACCTTGCCCTCGGGCAGTTTCACAGTTTCCCAGACATGATACTCGTGCTCGTGGCGCGGGTTCGCAGCTTCAAAAGAGTAGGCACCGGCATTTACTTTCAAGATAAGGTCCACAATGTCCTTGAGCGAAGCGTCGTTGACACGGGGTCCTTCATTGATTCCATAACAGGTGTGAAAGCGGATCTTTTCCGCCGGGATTCCCCGCAGCGCGTGATTGAGCGCTTCGACAGATCTCTCGCCGATCCTGCGCCGGTCGGCAGGACTCAACGAGGTATCGCCGTATACTTCTGTGAGCCACGGATCGTCAACCTGTAGAATGAATCCCGCACTCACGATTGCCTGGTATTCCGTCCGCAGAGCGTCGCCGACCGCTTGGAGGTATTCTTCCTCGCTGCCGTAGTATTCATTGTTGCCCACGCCGCTCGGCGCCACGGCCGGCATGAAAGCTTCCTCGACTTTCAACCCACGGACCGCGGCCTTGAGATTGTCAATGTCTTTCCGGATCGCTTCTTGTCCTTGGTAGCTGACCGGCTCGGTGCAGACCAGCGGGACGCGCGAGGCGATGCTTCCGCCCATCATGCGCCGGCTGAAGTATTGTTCATAGTATTCCGGGAAGGCGGCCACTTCCGCTGCCCACTCCTTTCGAGCGCCGCGCGCAGGGCCCTTAGGCTCAAAGCCGGCAAGCCGCTCGCGCACGTAGGCGAAGAAGCCCGGCTTTCCCTGCTCGCCGTCGGTCACAATGTCGATCCCGCTCTCGGCCTGCTTGCGGATAACTTCCGCCACCGCGCTTTGTACCCGCTGAGTGAAGGCGGTCTCGTCATATGGTTCGGCATTGATCTTTGCCTTCATTAAATCGAGCAAGTCCTTAGGACGTGCCAAACTGCCGCAGTGGGTGGTCAGAATCCGATCAGTGCTCCGCTTCATGGTTCTTCTCCTTGTGAGTCAATCTGAATTGATTCGTTACCTGTGGTATCCTAGAAATCCGTCGACTTTCTCCACTAACGAAACGACTAGCGACAATACTCTCTGCTTTTGTTACTGCCAACTCGTTCGACAGGACCTGGACGCCCTCACATGTAAATGCGCCGTGCAGAACGGGCCCGCACTACGGAGCAGTCCGGTGGAAGTGAACCGTGCTGCCCGGCACGACGCCGAGAGTCTGCAGCGTCTGCTTCAGTGTCTGGGGATTCAGCTTAAGCCAGCGATCGTCAAGACTGGGCGGTGGAGTCACCTTCACGGTCCACTGAGCCGCGGACAGCTGCAGGTCCTTGATCAGCGTTTCGAGCGTGAGATCGGGCATCGTCTGGAACAACCTTCGTTCGATCAGGCCATCGTCCTGCACCACTTCGACGAAGAAGCGCACGTCGGCGCAGCTCAAGAGTTCGAGCACGTCGATGCGTCCGCTGGCAATGTCCTGATACACGGAGTCCAGCACAACATGCAGCGCCAGCCGGCAATCTGCTCCTGGTTTTTTCTTCCGCCATGCGGCCCACGCACGCACGGCCTGGACGAACGAAAACCGCTCAGGATAGTTGCGGACTTTCCAATCCGCCACCGAGACCCCGACCTTGTCCTGGCCGCCCGTCGCAAGGAGCTGCATCCGGATGCATCGGTAACGTTCCGCCACGTGTTCGAAGAGCGCCAGCGAGGCGTCGTAGATATGTGAGAGGCTGCGCTCGTCTGTCTCGGAGCGAGCGCGGACAGCATATACTGGACGATCCGCGAATTCTCCAAGGTACGGCATGATCACTTTGCTGGGCTTCGCCTCCTTGACGCCCCAGCCTTTCATCAACTTGCGAATGCCCGCTGAAAAAAAGAACGCGTTGCCGCTGCCGCCGGCGCTGACGGCCAGGCATTCGCCCTCCGCCGATTCGGTGGGCAACGGGCCACGCACGACCTCCAGGTCGGACACACTCGTCCACTCGTTCTCGTTCGGGCGATCAATCCGCCCCCAACCCCAGACGACCGGCGTCCGACGAGGACGGCTCACTTCCTCCGCAAGACGTTCAAGCCTCCGCTGGATCTCGGCGTGCTCGACATATTCCACGACGACGATCTGAAAGCGCGCCAGCATGAAGTCAGGATCGACCTCGTCCTTCTGGATAAACGCGTAGTGGGGTCGCGCGCCCGGTCCATAGAACTCCAACACCTCCCCGAACAACTCCTGGAGGTAGTTTTCCTGGAGACCGGCTCCCAGGAACAGCAGCGAGCGCTGGCGGAAGACCTCGGCAAAGGCACGGCGAAAGTGTAGATCGCGGTAGGTGACCCGGCGGTA
>JAEHDI010001257.1 GCA_016880505.1 Bryobacterales bacterium
CTTCGACCATGCGGACTACCTCGGCGTCGACATGAATCCGAAGTATGTCGCGTGGGCGCGTCGGCGCTACGGAGATCGCTTCGCCGTCTGCGACGTGCGTGACGGTCTCCCATCTGCCGGACCGGGCTTCGACTTCATTCTCGTCAACAGCTTTCTTCATCATGTGGATACCCCGGATGCGCGGCGGATCCTGTCGCGGCTGGCGACCTTGTTGACCCCGGACGGCCACGTCCATATCCTCGATCTGGTAATGCCCGAAGCGCCTTCCATTGCGCGCTTTCTCGCCCGAGCGGACAGAGGGGACTTCCCGAGGCCGCTGGGAGCCTGGCGCGCTCTCTTCGGTGAATTCTTCGAGCCCATCGTTTTCGAGGCGTATCCGCTCCTCGCGTTGGGGGTGACTCTTTGGCAGATGGTCTACTTCAAGGGCACGCGAAAGCCGTGAACGCGGCCCCGAGCGTTTCCGTCGCGATTTCCCTGTACAACGAGGAAGAGGTGTTTCCGGAGCTTCTCCGACGCCTCAAGGCCGTTCTGGATGCACTTCCCGGCGGACCACATCAGATCGTCTTCGTCGACGATGGGAGTTCGGATCGCACTTTCGAGAAGGTCGCTGCGGCAGCGGCCGGAGACTCTCGAATCGCGGGCATCTCCCTTTCCCGCAATTTCGGCCATCAGGCCGCACTCTCCGCCGCGCTCGACTACGCGTCGGCGGACGCCGTGATCGTAATGGACGGCGATCTGCAAGATCCGCCGGAGGAGATACCGCGCTTCCTCGACGAACACCGAAAGGGCTTCGACGTGGTCTTTGCGCGCCGCACGAACCGAAAGGAGCCGTGGCCACTCCGGGCGTGCTATTACGTGTTTTATCGAATGATCGCCGCTCTTTCCGACGTGCACTTGCCCCTGGACGCGGGGGACTTCGGGCTGATGTCGCGTCGCGTGGTGGAGAAGATAAGGATCATCCGAGAGCATCACAGGTATCTGAGGGGGCTGCGGACGTGGGTCGGATTTCGTCAGACGGGCATTCGCGTCGAGCGAGGCGAACGAGCTGCCGGTCGTTCTCGGTATACCTTGGGTAAGCTTCTGCGGCTTGCCTTCGATGGAATCTTTGCCTTTTCGATGGCCCCGTTGCGAGGCGCAGCAATTCTCGGGTTGTTTGTAATCGTCGGCTCACTCGCCTTTGCGGCTTACGCGGTATACGTGAGATTCGGCCTGGGGAAATCGCCCCCCGGCTTCACAGCGCTGATTCTCGTCATCTCGCTGTTCTCGGGAGCACAACTGCTGTTCCTTGGCATCATCGGTGAGTATCTGGGACGTGTTTACGAGGAGACCAAGGGACGACCTCAATACATCGTCGCAAAAACGGTGGGCCAGGCCCGAATTGCACCCTGAGTACGCGCTTGCGTATCGAGAGCTCTACCACAGGCATTGGTGGTGGCGAGCACGGGAGAAGTTCATCCTGGATGCGGTCGAGCGTCTCTGCCCGAACGGGGCCGGAGGAGGGATCCTCGATGTCGGGTGCGGCGACGGGTTGATTTTCGAGAAGCTCATTCGCTTTGGCGCTGTCGAGGGGATCGAAATGAACCAGGCGGCTGTGGACCCGAACGGACCGTGGGCGAGCCGCATCCACGTCCACGCCTTCGATGACACGTTCGAGTCCGGCCAGCGGTACGCGCTCGTCCTCCTCCTGGATGTCCTCGAGCACTTCACAGAGCCGGTTCATTGCCTGCGGCGGGCTGTACAGCTGCTTGCCCCAGATGGCGCAATCCTCGTGACGGTCC
This sequence comes from Bryobacterales bacterium, assembly GCA_016880505.1. Lineage (GTDB taxonomy): Bacteria > Acidobacteriota > Terriglobia > Bryobacterales > Bryobacteraceae > JAEHDI01. Next base: position 1,779 of record JAEHDI010001257.1, read on the forward strand.
CAGCATTCCGGGCGCTATGGACGAGCCACGACGTGCTCAACCGCCACTTCACGCGCTACACGAGGCGAAGCCTTCGGGAATTGGCGTGGCAGGCGGGCGCGCGCGTGGAGACCTGCCGATACTTTTTCCAATGGACCTTTCCCATGAAGCTCGCGCTTCGGTTGAAAGAAGCGCTGACGCTACCCGTGCCGGAGGTGCCCCGCGTCCCGCCCGAATGGGTGAACCGTCCGCTCTACTACCTCTCGATCTTCGAGCAGAAAGCTCTTTCCCGCTGGCCGGTTCCGTTCGGCAGCTCGCTTCTCGCCGTGCTTCGGAGAAACGCGCTCGATCCCAACCGTTTCGAGTCTCCTCGTTGAGCTTGGTCGGCGGGCGTGGAATTCGGTGGTCGCCGGGTCGACCGGGCCGATAGGAGAACTGGCGCTGAGCAGGTCACGCGGCTGTTGGCCGTTGACCCGCGAACAGGACTGGCCGCGATCTCAACGCCCTCCCGTGGGGCGTCAGCTAGCGCTGGCACCTGGACTCGGCGGTCGAGTACCAAGATAAGCGGCCGTCTTCCCCTAAAGACTTCTCTTTGACCCATTTTGTCTAATTCCCCAACAGAAGCTTGCAGCCGTGCTCGGGTTTCGGCGTACCCCGTTCGCGGTTCCAGTAGAATGCCTTCCAAGCCACTGAGAGCCATGTTCCGAAAATCGGGGTTCCCCTCTCTCGCCGTAATTGTCCTGGCATCGGTTCTTGTCGTGTCACCTTCATCCGGGCAAGAGGTTGAGACGGGCCGGCACTCACCTCCGCGCGTCACACAGAACATCGATGAAGGGAATCTGGTCCGGCTTGCGGGCAACACCCGTCTCGAAGCGAAAGCGGAGAATGATCGCGGCGCCGTTGCGGACGCCTTGCGGCTCGAGCACATGCTGCTCCAGTTGCATCGATCTCCCGAGCAGGAGCAGGCACTCCAGCGGTTCATCGAGGAACTCCATGACACCGACTCCCCGAACTTTCACAAATGGCTCACGGCGCAGGAATTCGGAGAGAGATTCGGCGTAGCGCAGCAAGACCTCGACACCCTCACGCGCTGGCTCGAGTCACACGGCTTCCAGGTCAACGTGGTCTACCCCAGCGGGATGGTCATAGATTTTTCCGGCACTGCGGGCCAGGTGCGAAACGTTTTCCGCACCGAGATCCATCACCTCGAAGCCAAAGGTGAGAAGCACATCGCCAACATGAGCGACCCGCGGATTCCGGCCGCGCTCGCTTCGGTGGTGACTGGAGTCGTTTCTCTGCACGACTTCCGTCCGCGGGCCATGCACAAGCCGCGGCCCAGTTTCACGATCGGTTCCTTCCTCGGCGACTACTTCGCGATGTCACCGGCGGACCTCGCGACCATTTACAACTTGAATCCTCTCTTCAATGCAGGTTACGCGGGACAGGGTCAGACGATCGTGGCCATCGAAAACTCCAACGTGTTCACCACGGCGGACTGGAGCGCCTTCCGCTCGACGTTCGGCCTTTCCGGATACACGTCGGGCTCGTTCACGCAGATCCACCCTCCCCCTCCGAGTGGCCCGAACAACTGTGCGGATCCCGGGGCGTTCGCTCCCAACAGCGCGGAAGCGATCCTGGATGCCGAGTGGGCCAGCGCCGCGGCGCCGAGCGCCGCCATCCAGGTGGCTGCGTGCGCGGACACGATCACCACGTTCGGCGGATTGATCGCGATGCAGAACCTCATCAATGCCGGCAGTGAGCCGCCGGCGATCATGAGCATCAGCTACGGGGAGTGCGAGGCGGTCAACGGAGAAGCGGCCAACGCCGCATTCAACGCGGCATACCAGCAGGCGGTCACGGAGGGCATCTCGGTCTTCGTTGCCGCGGGTGACAGTGGAGCCGCGGGCTGTGACTACGGCGCATCCGAGGCGACGCACGGGATCAGCGCCAACGCGCTCGCGTCGACAGCGTACAACGTGGCTGTGGGCGGCACCGATTTCGGCGACACCTATTCAGGTACGAACGACAGCTACTGGAACTCGACGAACACCGCCACTTTTGGCTCGGCAAAGTCGTACATTCCGGAGATCCCGTGGAACGACTCCTGCGCCGGGGAGCTGCTGTCGAACTATCTGGGCTATGGTCCGACCTACGGGTCGAACAGCCTTTGCAACGACCCGGACTTCGGCGAGTTTCTCCAGAACACCGTTGCCGGAGGGGGTAGCCCGAGCGAGTGCGCGACGGGAACACCCTCGATCGCCGGAGTCGTCAGTGGGACTTGCGAGGGATGGCCAAAGCCACCATGGCAGTCGGTTCTGGGCAACCCGAGCGACGGCGTGCGCGACACGCCGGATCTCTCTCTGTTCGCCGCCGACGGTTTCTGGAGTCACTTCTACGTGTTCTGCTGGTCGGATATGGCAAGTGGCGGAGCTCCCTGTACGGGCGACCCCAGCGGATGGTCCGGCGCGGGCGGAACGTCCTTCGGGGCGCCGATCCTAGCCGGCATCCAGGCCCTCGTGAACCAGTGGACAGGCGCGCGCCAGGGCAATCCCAATCCGGTCTACTACCAGCTCGCCTCGGCGGAGTACGGGTCCGGTGGTAGCAGCGCCTGCAACTCGGCGAACGGCAACGGCGTTGCCGGCACCTGCGTCTTCTACGACGTGACCCAGGGCGACATCGTGGTGAACTGCACGGGCAGCAACGATTGCTACAACCCTTCCGGCCC
>JAEHDI010001258.1 GCA_016880505.1 Bryobacterales bacterium
AAGCCTGCGCCGCCCCGCCCCCGAAGCCCTGATTTCATCACCATGCCGGTGACCCCGACCGGCGGCACCTTCCCCACGACCTTGCGGAGCGCCTGATAGCCGCCTGCGCGCTCGTAATCGTGGAGCGAGCCGGTATAGCCGGGCTCCATCATATTCTTGAGCAATATCAGTTCGTGCTTGGGCATAATTTCAGCGTGAAACGTGAAAGGTGAAAGGTGAAAGGTTGTGTGAGTGCCGTAATCCAATACGTTTCACGTTTTACGTCTCACCTTTCACGGCTGCCGGCTCCGGCCACATAAATGGGCCAGTCTTGAGCAAACAGGTCCCGTGTTGTTTGAGATCGGCCAGGATTCGGTCGAATGTTTGCTCTGTGAGCCGTTCGTAATAGTCGTCATTGACCTGCATCATCGGCGCGGTCCCACAGGCGGCGAGGCATTCGACTGCGGTGAGGGTAAAGAGTCCGTCGGCCGTTGTCTCGCCTGGGCCGATTCCGAGCTTCGTTTTGACCCACCCCATGACCGTATCCGACCCGGCCAGCGCGCACATCAGGGACTTGCAGACTTGGAGATGAAATTTCCCCACGCGCTTGAGATTGAGCATCGTATAAAACGTGGCCGTCTCATAGACTTGGGGCGGGGTCAGACGCAAGAGACCCGCGATCTCTTTCATTGCCGCTTCGGACACAAAACCCTCGTCCCGTTGCGCCAGGTAGAGCAAGGGAATCAACGCCGAGCGCTTCACGGGATAGCGTGAGATGATCTCGTCAATTTCTTTCTGATACTTTTCTTTCAGCATCTGCTTTTCCTGTCCACCCGCCCACGGTGAGGGAACGGAGGGTGCCCTTTACTGCGCGCGTCCAACGAGGGCCTTCCGAGGCCGCGCGTTGCGCGAGCACGAGGGCATCCTCCTTCCCTCACCTATCGCACTCCCCCATCACGACATCATACGTTCCGAAGATCGTGATGATGTCGGAAATCAGGTAGCCCCGCGCCATGTGGTCAAAGGCGCCCATATGCACGAATGAAGGCGCGCGAATCTTCAGCCGGTAGGGGCGGGGGCTGCCGTCGCTGACGATAAAAAATCCCAACTCGCCCTTCGGAGCCTCGGTTGCGCAATAGGTCTCGGCCTTCGGCGGCTTGATGCCCTGGGTATAAATGATGAAATGATGGATCAAGCTTTCCATGTCCCGCATGACCAATTCCTTGGGCGGCGGGATATATTGCGGCGCCTCTGCCATGATCGGCCCAGCCGGCAGTTGATCGAGACATTGTGCGATGATCCTGGCGCTCTGCCGCATTTCTTCCATGCGGATCCAGTACCGGTCGTAGGTGTCGCCGTTTCTGCCGATCGGCACATCCCAATCGACTTTGTCGTACGCGCCGTAGGGTTCGGCCTTGCGGACATCGTAGGCGACACCCGACCCTCGCAAGACCGGCCCGGTGCAGCCGAAGCTGATCGCGTCTTCGGCTGAGAGCAGGGCCACGTTCTTCGTGCGGCCGAGCCAGATGCGGTTCGATGCGATGAGCGAATCGTATTCCTTGACCTTCTCGGGAAAGCTATCGAGGAACGACTTCATCCGTTGGACCAACCCGGG
>JAEHDI010001259.1 GCA_016880505.1 Bryobacterales bacterium
GAGATGCGCTGGCCGTTTTTTTCAGGACGGCCGGCTTAGGCCCGCTGATCGGCGCCCGCACGGCCGGCGGATTAGTCGGGGTTGTTGGCACACTGACTTTGATGGGCGGAGGGAGAGTATCTGTTCCCTCCAACGGTGTTTACAGTCCGGACGGCAAGTGGGCGGCTGAGAACGAGGGCGTCGCGCCGGACATCGAAGTCGAGCAGGACCCGGCGGCGGTCCACGCGGGCCGCGATCCACAGCTTGAAAAGGCAGTCGACGTGGTCCTGGCGCTGTTGAAGAAGAACCCGCCCACCGCGATCAAGAGACCGCCGTACAAGCAGCTTCAATGAGCGGCGGAAGAGTAGGATGGGTTTTTGAAAGCAGAGGCCGGAGGGTCATCGAACCAAGGCGACTTTCAGCTAGAAGACGGACATTCTCCGGTAGTGCGCTAAACTCGGTTGAGTCCATATCCAGGCGGATCGGCTCTCTCCCGCGCCTCGCCGGACTCCCTTCACCTGTCACGCCCGCCCGCCGCGCTCCGATACACTGAGATCACCGACTACGAAGGGAGAGAATTCGAAGACCATGCCCGCTCTCAAGAACCTTCTCCTGCCGGTCGATTACTCCGACCGGTCTTTGACGGCAGCCGAACATGCGAGATTCATCGCAAAGCAGTGCGGTTCCCAGGTGACGGTTCTTCACGTCAAAGAACCGCGTACCGATGAGGACGACGGACAGGCCGCCCGGCGGGCCGCGGTTGCGAATCTGCTCCTAAAGGATCTGGACGTCACCTCGGTGGAACTCCCCGGCCACCCGGCGGACGTGATCGTGCAGTACGCGCGTGAGCACAGTTACGATCTGATCGTCATGCCGACGCGCGGACACAGCGCTCTGCGGCTGTTTCTGCTGGGCAGTGTGACGGCCAAAGTCCTTCATGACACCGAGACCCCCGTCTGGACCGGCGTGCACAACGAGCAGGAAGCCGGGGCGCCGCTCACGGAAGTGCGCCATGTGGTGTGTGCCGTTGATCTGGGTCTGCAAAGCGAAACCGTCCTGCGTTGGGCGGGGGACTTTGCCCAGCGCCTCGGGGCCAGGCTCACGGTCGTACATGCCAGCGCCCAGCTCGTGCCAACGTTTGGCGTAGTGCATGACCCGGAGTTTCGAGCGCATCTGGCGGAGTTGATGTCCGCTCAACTGGCCGATCTGTTACGGAAGACCGTCATCGCCGCCGAGACCAGGCTCGCTTCCGGCGAGCCTGCCAGGGCGGTCGTGGAGGTCGCGCGGGAGAGCAAGTCGGACGTACTCGTGATCGGGCGGACGCCGCCGGGCCTGATGGGGAGACTGCGGGCGACGGCCTACGCCATCATCCGCCAGTCGCACTGCCCGGTCATCAGCGTCTGATCGGGCGCCCTGAACATAGAGATGAAAATGCTGTTCAGTCTGTGCGTCGTGGTTGGGCTCATTAGATGTGCTCAGCAATCGGCTCCGCCTCAGGTCAATCCTGGCTTGCCTCCAGACTTTTCTGCAAAGTTCGATCGGCTTTTTCTGTCGCAAGAGCCTCTTCGGTATCAAGACAACAGGGGATTCCTGGCATCAATCCAGAAGGCCAAGCCGAGTCCAAAGGAGCGCGGGTTTGTCAGAGCCAAGCTCAAGGAATTCCTGTCCGCCAAGCCCAAATCAAGACCATATGCGCCTGACTCAATGCACACAGGCGTGGCGTCCGAGATTGCGTTCTTGAGGTTGCAGGCCCTTCAGGTCTTGGCGGAAATCGGAACGAAGGAGGATGCCGCCTTCATTCGTCACCTTGATGCCAGAGCAGACGAACATCCGCTTTTTGATGAGGAAAGTAGGGAAGCAATCAAGAGATTGGAAACCAGATAACAACGGCCTGGACGTGGCGTATACGAACCCGATTCTGGTTGCGGGCCCCCGTGGTTTTCATCCCCCTACAAATAATCCCGGAACTTCTCCAGCGCCATCCGCACCAACAGGCTCCGCGTCCTCACCCCCGTCTTCAGGAATAACTGTTGCAGCGTCGCCTTCACCGAACTCTCCGATACCCGCAGCCGCCCCGCGATCTCCTTGTTCGCCTGCCCCTCCAAAACCGCCCGCAACACCTCCCGCTCCCGCTCGCTCAGCCGCGGCGGACGATCGTCCGCACTAGCCGTCGGCGGCCCCGCCAGCAGCACCCGCAGAAACCGCTGGTCCAGCCAGGCTTCCCCCTCCATCACCTTCCGGATCGCCGTCGACAGCAGGTTCGGCGCGCTGTGCTTCAGAAAGATCCCCGCCACCCCCAACCGCAAGAGCTCGGCCGCCTCCGCGTCGCTCAGCCCCGCCGTCACCACGAGTACCTTCAGCTTCCCGCCGAGACCCCGCTCCGCCGCATGGACGATCAGCCTCGACCCCGTCTCCGGTCCGAGGTCGTAATCGAGCAGCACGATGTCGACCTGCGTGGTGTCCAGTATCCGTAGCGCCTCGTCCACGCTGGCGCACGGCACCAGCAGCTCGAAGTCCAGCTCCATCCCCAGCAACCTCGCCAGACCCTCGCGGAACAACGCGTGGTCGTCCAACAGAAGGATGCGGATCTTCTTGCCCTTCGTCGCGCTCATGACAGTTCCGCCGCGCTTCGCGCCGCCGCCAGCTCCACCGCGAAGCAGCAACCGTAGGCCCGCGGCTCGTGCCGCAGCTCCCCCGCGAAGGACCGCACCAGCGCCCGCGACAAATACAGCCCCAGGCCCGCCCCCTCCGCCGCCTGTTGGAAGGCCTGGAACAACTGCTCCGGCCGAGCCACCCCCGGTCCTGTGTCGGTGAACCGCACGACCACCCGCCCGGACTCCAACGTCGCCGCGATCGCCAGCTCCTTCTGCTCCGAACCCCGCATCGCCCGCCGGCTGTTGTTGGCCAGGTTCATGAATACGTGCAGCAGCCCATGCCGGTCTGCGTACACCGGCGGCAGGTCCTCGGCAACCTTCCACCGCACCTCAATCTCCTCGTCCCGCAGCGACGGCTCGATCACAATTCGGAGCTCGTCCAGCACCTCCCGCAGATCGACGCTCACCGTGCTGTTCTCCGAGGGCGGTCGCAATTCGGCTGACACCAGCCGTCCGAGCCCGTCCACCAGCGTTCCCAGCGCCTGGAAATCCTCGCTCGCCGCGACTCCCGGAACCCGCCTCAGGTTCGCGTGGACTACCGCGATCCCCGCGCATAAGTTGCGGATCTCGTGCGACACCGCCCGCACCAGCACCCGCGAGCTTGTCATCAGCCGGTGAAGCCCCAACTCCTCCCGATCCCGCAGATCCTCCGAAGTGTCAAACACGATCGCCGCCAAGCGCGGCCCATCCGACGTCAGAAACGTCGACAACCAGATGTGCGCCAGGAAAACCTCGCCGTCGCGCCGCCGCCCCCGGCACTCGAGCGTGGTTCGCAGCACCCGCCCGCTCCCGTCCGCTTGCGGGACCCCCGCCAGCAGTGGCAGAAACGCGCCTACCGGCTCTCCGGTCAGCGGCTGGTCCTCGGAGCCGAGAACCTGGTGGGCGGCCTGATTTGCAACTTGGATACGGCCCACCGCGTCAACAGTGATGATCGCGGCCGGACTCGTCTCGATCAGCACCTTGAGTTGCTCTTCCGCCGCCCGCCGTAACCGTTCCTGCTCCTCGACCACCCGGAGGTGCTCCAGAGTCTGGCGCCGCCGCCGAGCCAGTTCCACCACGAACAGGCCCAGGCCGAAATAGGACACCAGGCCGAAAAACGACCGCACCACCACTCCCCAGTCCCACGGGAACTTCCCCAGTGCCTCGCGCAGGGCGGTGCACAGAATCGCCAGTGCCAGCAACTCCTTCCGGCTGACGAACAGCGCCGCCACCATGATCGGGATGAGGTACAGAACGCCGAGCGAGAACAACGGGCTCAGGAAGGTGTCGGCGAAGGCGACGGTCGCGATCAGGAAGCTGACGGCGATCAGGGCCGTCGTGCGGTCTAGCCGCTTCGGAGCGGAGAGGATGTCGGGCAGTTTCATGGGTTTGACGCCCGGATGCTCACATCAGGCCATATTATAGCGTGCTACGCGCACGCCATGACGCGCAAGGGAATAGTACCGTCGAGGCTTCGGTACCAAAGTACTACTTTTTCTATCGAAATATAAGCTTCAAGAGAATGACAAAACGGTGTTTACTTTAAATAGGTTCGGACGTGCAATACGAACGGAAAACCCGGGTCGGGAGGCCGGGGGTTCCGAGAACCGAAGATTTTGCGTTCACTCCTCCTGCCGGTATCAACGCCGGTACCAGGCTCATCGGTCCTGCTGCCC
>JAEHDI010001260.1 GCA_016880505.1 Bryobacterales bacterium
ACCCCCTGGACTGTGCTGACCAACCGAATGACGGCGGTCAACGCGGGCATCGAGGAACTGGCGGCGAGCACCGCGAGCGCCGATGGAGCCTCAGCCGACACCTATCTGCCATGGGAAGGCGGTCCGGCCTATTACCAGAAGTGGTCGAATGGCGTCTCAGCGGATCCCGGCTATTTCCCGATCAGCGTGTGGCTGCAGGATCCCAAGTACGCGCGGGAATACAGAGCCATCGGAATCAACCTTTATGTCGGGCTCTGGCGGGGACCTAACGCCGAGCAACTCGCTTCCCTGGCGGCGGGGATGCCGGTGCTGGCCGGTCAGCGGCAGCCGGCCATGGCGAGTCCGAACAGCCGGATGATCCGGGGTTGGACCATTGGCGACGAACCCGACAACGCCCAGTCGAAACCGGGCGGCGGCTACGGGCCCTGCATTTTCCCGCCCGCTATTGTCGATCAGTATCGCGGCATCCAGTCGGCGGACGCCACCCGGCCCGTGTACCTCAATTTAGGCCAGGGCGTGGCCAACGACACTTACGTGGGGCGCGGAGTTTGCAGCGGGCACAGCGAACATTATGCCGAATACATCCGCGGCGCCGATATCGTCTCCTACGACGTGTACCCGGTCAACAGCAAGTACCCTCTGTGGTGGGTGGGAGAGGGTGTGGAGCGGCTGAGAAGGTGGGGAGAGCACAAGAAACCGGTGTGGAACTGGATTGAGGCCAGCGCGATCCAGGGCGAACGCAAACCGAGTCCCGCACAGATCAGATCCGAAGTGTGGATGTCGATTATCCACGGCTCCATGGGTATCGGCTATTTCTGCCACCAGTTCAAGCCCGTGCAGGATGAAGCGGCGCCGCTTCATGATCCTGAGACGAGGCAGGCGCTGGCGGACATCAATGGCCAGATCGCCTCCCTGGCCCGCGTGCTGAACACGCCGCCGGTGGGAAACGGCGTCACCGTGGCCTCCTCCAATCCGGATTCGCCGATCGACGTGATGCTGAAGCGGCAAGGAGGGAAAACCTACTTGTTCGCCATGGGCGCGCGCCCCGGCGGGGAAACCACGGCGAGATTCAAGCTTCGCGATTGCGGCGATCTGCACGCCATCGTGCTCGGCGAATCCAGGACGATACCGGTGACCGGCGGGGTTTTCGAAGACCGCTTCGGCGACTACCAGGTGCACCTTTACGAGCTGCCATTCGACCCTGGCGCCCGGTGAAGCTTGTCAGCTCAATCTGAGCCGCGACTGAAAGGAGCGGTCAAAATAGTTCCCCCACCTTGACGGCCGCGCTTCCGGTGTGTAATTATTCAGTAGGGTGAATAAAAATACAGCGCCGGCCAGAGCCAAGACCGCCCGTGTCTCGTCCATGGCGTCGGCCAATGCCATCTGGCAGATCCAGGCGCGCAGGCTGACCTTCGACCTCGACCTCAAGCGGGAGGAGCTCGCCTACCTGCTCGATCTCACCGAGCAGGTCAAGCGCAAACCCGGCCGCTATGCGCAGTCTCTCGCCGGCCGCTACCTCAGTCTCCTGTTCGAGAAGCCCTCCCTGCGCACCCGGCTGACGTTCGAGCTGGCCATCAAGCAGCTTGGCGGTGACTCTGTGCTGAGCGAAGGCCCCATCGGAAGCCGCGAGCCGCTCAAGGACGTCGCCCGCAACCTCGACCGCTGGACGAACGCCATCGTCGCCCGCACATTCTCGCAGAAAACGGTCGACGACCTCGCCAAGTGGTCGAGCGTCCCGGT
>JAEHDI010001261.1 GCA_016880505.1 Bryobacterales bacterium
CTAATGCCTTAAGGCGATAACGCTCTGTAGCTAGGTAGCGTCGTGGCTATGTAGCGTTCAGTCGTTATAGCTATGACGCCATAAGGCTTTGGGGCCAGCCGAAAGGCCAGCCCCGAGCCGCCGGCTAGGCGCATTCCGAAAGTGGGCGGGGATTCCAGAACTCGTCGCGTTCGATCGCGAGCCCTCCGGGTCCGGAGACACTGACCAACTCAGCGAGTGCGAAGTATCCGAACTCGCGTTCAAGGCCGACGACGACTCCGAAGAAGAGTTCTTCGGTCGGATCGTATTCGCTCGCATACCAAGTCCAGCTGGTCCAGGGGGTGAAAAATTTCACCTGAGCGACGGCGTCCATGCCGCGCTCCTCTTGGCTGTAGAGCATCGGAAGCCGGTCTCTAACTTCATCCGGAAGTAGCTGCCGCCTGATCCGTGCGATTCTCCTGCTGTCCTCATTCATTTTGTTTTCGTTCGTCGTCTTCATCGTGTCCTCCATTGTTTGGGTGCGTTGTTCTGATGGAGGGCGCACGAGCACGCGCGAGCGTCCGTCAAGGTTCGCGGAGCGACCGGAGGCTTGACCTTTACGGAACGCCGAAGAGCGCGTGGTAGAAGACCGGAGAGAAGAACCTGAAGCAGCCAACGGAGGACTGTTCGCGACGAAGGGTTTTACAAGGACAGCAATGAAGCGGGGAGGGCGACTTCAACGTGGATGAAGTTTTATCGTGACTGTTTTGCGATCGTACGGTACGCGCGGATTGTCGTCGTCAGCGATACCAAACGGGTCGCTGGCCCTTCGTTCTTGGGCAGAGCTTTTCGGGATCCGGCTACCAACCGGTGAAAGGAGGCGGAACTAACCAACCGCCATTGCTCTGACCCGTAGAGCCGGATGCGTGGAGACGCGCTTGTCCGGCTCGACGGAGGCTTGTCGAAGTAATGACTGAGGCGAACCTAAGCCTCGGGAGCAATCTCGACATTCTATCCGATGACTTCGGGGCGCTGTGGCGTTGTGGCTACAAGGCCCCAAACATGGGCGACACGGACAGACCTCGACTGAAGCGGAAAAACGAAGCGAAGCATTTCGATTCGGAAGTTCGCGCACGGAAGAGGCCGTCTTGGGGAATGCGGGTGAGGCGCGTCGTGTAGTGTACAGCTACAAAACGGCGCTGCGTAATCCTGTCCAGGGGGTTCGTGGCCAGCGTCTGCTGGCTCGTTCAACCTGTGCCGGCGCAGGGAGTTTTCAAGGTGAGAACCTTGAAACCGGAAGGCAGACACCTTCCGGGGATGGGCCGAAAAAGCCCACCATGAATAGCTCAACTGTGAGAGGCCCGAACGGTTCCGTCGTGAACCCCGAGGGCTTGCCGGAAAACTTGTAGAGAGAGGCTGCCGAGCAGCGAGAAGCAGCGAGGTGATGGGTAAGGGGGAGCTTCTGTGTTCTGCCCCCTGAAATCCGGCCAATGCGGCCTGGGAAACTACGGCGTTCGGAAGAACGCACGCACACCTTGTGGGCTGGGCTCCATGGGAACCCTAGCGACCTGACTCTACAAGAAGCAACCAAGACTAACGTGGGAAGGTCTGCGGCCGCCGGGGTGGTTCCCGGTGCGTTCGATTGTCACGGGCGTGATTGAAACGCCGCAGACTGGGAGTGTGGACCAAGTAGGACAGCGCGGAAGCGCTGCGAGGTGCGAAGGGGTGAGCCCTTCGCGGAAAACTAGGCAAGGCAGTCTAGCCTCGTCGGGCGTCTACAGGTGGTGCTGGGACGGTGAACCGGAACGAAAGGTCTGACGGGTTTTTAACCCAAGAACGAAGGACCAGAAACGGGGTAGGGGAGCCGCAGTGGGCGGGCTCTACCCGGAGCAAGCGGAAGCGAACTCACTACGGTCAGAGGAGACCTCCTGGGAACGGGAGGCCTCCTCTGGCGGTGAAATGACGATGGACGCTCGAGATGCGTCCAGAGTCTGGAAGCGAGTCTGCAAAGTGGGACGAGCGGAACGCCTATGAATTGGGCGAGGGCAAACTGTGGAATACAGCTTGCCCGAGGGTGGCCCGTGGAGGGGCATCCGAGGTTCTGGTGCTAGTCGAGCAACCAGAGGTTATCGAGTGCGATGACGCACCAGAGTCGAGACTCGTGGAGAGGCTCGACTGTGTGAGGAGTTCTTGCCGGAAGAATCCATGTTGAGGCATCCTACGAAAGTAGGCGACGCCGAAACAAGCACCGTGCGAGAACTTCTCCGTGCTCTTGATGGGCAGGGGTGCGTGGCGTGCGAGAAGGTTTAGATCGGGCTTTGGTGGTTGGGCCAATGAGAACCAACCACCTCTCCTTCCCCAGCCTGCCTGGAAAACAGGGCAGACTGGGGGAGGGGAGTTCATGAAAGATCGCTGTGAAACAACAAGCCTTGAGGGGTTCATCCAGATGCTCGCGTGCAACTACTTGCCGCACGGGTACCACTTCTGTGTGCCGGGGAAGATTCCCGAAGGGAAGGATCCGCGAGTGGTCGACGAGAAGCTTATCAAACGCTTCCAGATCGACCGGTCTCGTGCCGCTAGGTCACGCCGAAAGAAGGCGGGGTATGCCAACGTGCATTACCTTCGGTTCGAGCGCTTCTTCGTGTTGCTCGCCACCGCGGGCGAGCACTGGTTTTTTGAAACGGAGAAGGTGCGGATTCAGGATCTCAGACGGAAGCCCCTTCGTGTTGCGGGATTCTCCGTCAGCTTCAGAGGGGGCCACTCGCATGTAAGGGTGGCCGCCGATGTCTATGCGGGTCTCCGCGCGGAGGCCGACGTTGTGAAGACGGCGTCGGATCTTGAGGCACGTTTGGTTCCTTTCGCTGCATTGGGGTACGCGCCGGTCCGCCGGCAACTCGCGGCCATTATTCGCAGAGCGGAGCGTGGTTCGCTCTGCGAAAATGATTCAAAACGGACGCCGTCAAAAATTGTGCTCCCGCGAAGGCGGACGGTTTCGCCTTTTGCCAAAACCGCAAGCTCCCTATCCAGCCTAAATTCTGATCCTCTCGACCTCATCTAGTGTGATGTCATTTTGAGTACGGTCATAGAGCTTCGTTGTCCTCGGGCTCTCATGCGCAGCGATAGCTTGCGCCTTCTCGATAGTTCCCCCGTTCTCCAAGTACGCAGTGATGCCGGTTGCGCGGAACGTGTGGCAACACACGGCCGTGGCTAGGCCGGCCGCTTTCGACCGACGCTGGATCATCCGAAACACGTCGGTTCTAGTGAGCCGCTCGGCGGTTAGCCGGCGGGACCGATCCGAGGTTCGAAAGAGGGGAGCCTTCTTCTCTTCGCGGATCCCCGCTGCGGCAAGGTAAGCGTCCACGTACTCCTCGGCGTTGTGGTGCGCCGGGACCTGGTGGAGCTTTCCGCCTTTCTCGTGAAGCCGAAACCACCCGCGCTTTCCCTGTGAGAAGTAGTCTTCGGTCTTCATTCCAACGACTGCGCTGACCCGTGCGAAGCTATAGACCATGACCCCGATGAGCGCTCGGTCGCGAAGGCCGATAATGGTGGAGGTGTCGATTGAATCGAGGAGCTGACGGGCTTCCTCAGCCTTGAGCACGGGAGTCTTGCCGGTCTTCACGACATACTTCGGGCCCCGGACGGAGCTTGCGGGATTGGTCCGGACGATCTGGCCGGTGACGAGCCAGTCAAAAAGCATCCGGATCGCGGCCAGGTGCTGCTTCACGGTTGGCTTCGAGCGAACCTTCCCGAGCTGCTCGACGTAGGCGGCAACCATGAGGGGCTCGATCCGGCGGAGTTCGTGGATTCCGCGGTCCTCACACCAAGCGAGGAAACCGCCGACGGCCCGAAGGTAGGCCGCGCGCGTGTTGGCGTTCCTGATCTGGGCCCCGAAGAACTCCAGGAACCGGCGGACGGCGTCCTCGCCGGCGTCGGCGACGATTGCCGGCACACCGGCCAGAGTGGCCGAAACCCCAGGTACTTGGGTTCGTCTTGGTACGAGATCGTCGCTCACGGTGCCTCCTAGGGCCTTGGTTTTTCTCCGGAGGGAGGCCGAGTGGATGAAATCCACCCACAAGGCCGTCTGGAGGCGCGGCGCAAGCTGCGACCATGCGCCTCTGGCGACCGGCTTTCTCAGGCCTCCCCTACTAGACGTTTAACATAACATAACGTCCTTTATGTTACTATGAAAAAGAACGAGGGGAGGGCTCCAAAAACCTCAAAGCGAGCGCCCCCCTCGTGCTTCTTCTGGTGCCGCTCGTGGCTACCAGACTGTTTCCGCGAAGGACGTGAACCTCTCGTGCCCGATCACAACATGGTCAAGGCACGGGATCCCGAGGATCTCGCCGGCGTGCTTGATTTTCTCCGTGATGCGCCGGTCCTCGGCGGACGGCGTCGGGTCTCCGCTCGGGTGATTGTGAACGCAGATGATGGCCGCTCCGTTGGCCAGGATCGCGCTCTTGAACAATTCTCTCGGGTGCACGATCGACGCCCCGAGGCTCCCAACCGACACCTCGTCGATCGCGAGCACCCGGTTCCTGCCGTCCAGGATGACGCTCACGAACCGTTCACGATCCCACCGCGCGACCTCGTCGTGGAAGAACCTGAACACGTCCTCGGCCTTGCTCAGCGTGGCTTCATAAAGCGGCTGCGAGTCCCGCACGAGTTCGACCCGAACCCGTGGCCCGAACCTGATCCCGCCGCACCGTTTCACTTCATCGTTCCTCTCCATGGAAACCTCCTGTTTCATGGTCGAGGGAAACGGCGCCTGAGAACTTGCCCGGGGCAATCCCGAAAAACCTTCTCTTGCTACCTCCCCTCAGAGGTGACCGCTGGTGCGGACCACTTCCGAGAAAAGAGAAGGAGTGCTCTACCGTACTTCCTACGGTGTCGTAAAGTTGGGCGAGCCTACGGCTCCTACTGTGCGACCTCGCGTGCGCGTTGCAGATCACCTACCGCGATCGGCGTCTTGTCTGGAGCCATTTCGTAGTAGACGATCTCTCCTTCATCCGAGATGCCCAAGACGACGTGATTGCTTTTCTTACATGGAGAGTGCGAGACCCATGGGGTCGTTGAAACTTCGATCTTTTCGATTTTGTTGGGACTTCCCGTCACGTTTAAATGGTCGCGCCATGATGCCCCATGGCCGCCCTCCCCGACCGCAAACCACAGAGCTTTGACCAACGAAAAGGAAGAGCCAAATGCGTGAATCGTTTTGGATCCTGCCCTCAGAAGCTCCAACTTCGCCTGGCAGTTGAGATCTGGGATCTGCATGTAGGATGGGCCATTGCGCTTGATGGCGAGATTCACTCGGTAGCTCGCGCGAGTGCTACCTCCTGAGATAGCGTAGGTTGTCCATAACCCCTGAAGGTGGACCCAATCGTCGGCGACTTCGAGCTGAACATCGCCCGGACGGGCATGTTCATCGGGAAGCGGAAGCGGTCGCGACGGGACCGGCTCCAGCGCCGGGAATGGCTGGGTCGGACGGGCGCCAGAGCAGCCGAACAAGAGACAGGAAAGCAAAGCGGTCGAAGCGGCAACGCCTCGTCCAGGTCTTAC